>JBIKYZ010000244.1:0-7438 GCA_044354985.1 Pseudanabaena sp.
ATCTGATGGGGAAGTGTATAGATTTTCCATTCCGTGACTAATCTGTAATCAAGGAGCAAGATTCTATCTCAAACAAATCTAGTAAATTCTGAACTAATAGACAATGGAAATATTGCTAAACATGCAATACTCCATCAAGTTTCTTTTAAATAGAATATTTATGTGAATGAAAAAGAGAATGTGCAGTATCATATTAAACATTCTAACCAAATAAATTACCTGCTAATTGTCCGACAACTAAATGAATAGTGACCTAAGCGACTAAAAAACTAACGAAAAACATGCATTTGGCACTACTTTACAAACAACTTAACAAAACGTCATCTGCAACATGGTAAGACTAAAACTAACACTCTCAAATGCTGATTATCAGCATTGCCTAAAGCTTTGTCGTAAGGGGACTAGCCACATCTCGATGCTCAATCGCGCTCAAGTGTTGCTAGCTATGCACAATGGAGCCGACATCCCAGCAATAATCAAGGTTCTGGGGATTGAAAGGACAGGGTTATGGCGACTGAGATCGCAATATCTTCGATCTGGTTTAAATGACGCTTTAGCAGATCATCGCCGTAAGCGTGATGTTGCAAATACAGCCTAAATCAGCACTGTGTCGAGCTTCAGTGATTGACCAAAACGTGGCTATAGTGCAAGCTGCAATCAAGCAAAGAAGCCCAATTTCTCCCAGATTGAAAAAATGAAAACATCTCCAAACGATGGGATGAGAGTTACCTATACTCCTCATCGCAATGGTTCTAAGTTCTTCAACAGAATCCAAGACCCGCAAATTGCCACATTAACCGCCACGATTGTCGGAATCGTGATTGCTTTCTCCTGTTCTAGAAGCATGTACCTGACTGGATTACTCGCCTTGATTGGCTTGCTGTTGGCTTTTCCAACAACTTTACTGATGCTGTATGGCAAAGTTGAGCAGCATTTGCGAAATCGCAAGTACAGCCCAGTTTTACTGCTAGGCACAGGAATTGGTTTCCTGATCGGTTTACTGTTGATTTTTACAATTGAGCCAGCCCAAGCTCAGTTTTTTAACAAAACTCAGACATGGTTAGGTGGTGCGATTCCTGGCATAAATGCATCTTTAGTTGCTCTAATCTTTAACGTGCTGCGAGCATTATTTGTGATTTATCTAGGGATTGGACTAGTAAAAGTGATTCAATCGGCGAGAAATGATGATGATTGGCAGCAATTGGCGCGTACTCCGTTGATTCTAGTCGTAACAGTGACTATGGGAGACATCCTCGCCGCAGTCATTACTGGGGTTTAGGAACCATGTCAGATGAGTACAAATTCCGTAAGGTCAATGCCATTCTGGGCGCAAGCCCAAAGATTGGTCCCTTTCCCACCGAACTGATAATTCCTTGGGCAATCATCAGCTTTACGCTGTTTATGATTTGCTACGTGTTTCTGAATATGTCATGGCTATGGGTATCAATAATCGTGGCATGGGGGGATACGACATGGTGGATTTTAACGGGTTCTAAACCCTATCGGTTTCTATCAAAATTTATCCCTGTACCGAGATGGACGCGAGGCGCGTATCGGTACAGGGACATCAGCAAACAGGAGCCAAAAAGATATGTCCGTCGCTAATGCAAAAGTTAATCGTAAAGGCTATAAGCATTTTGAAAAAGAGCTTGCGGTAGAATGCATCCTTAAATTTGAGCTACGAGATCGGACGGTGAGTTGTTTTGTCCTTAAACAAGGTAACTCATCCCTAGAATCATTGCAGTTCGTGTTTGGTTGGGAATCTAAAGGTATTCATACCACCCTGTCTGCCGAACAAGAAACATCGATGTTTGACGCGATCCAATCGGGCTTGAAAGATATTCCTGATGGCGAAAAGCTGACGGTGCATTTTGGTTCGGTTAGCTCCGACCGCGATCGCCAAAATCAACTCCAAGAACTCTACGAACAAGCGGATACGCCGCAGTTAAAGTTTCTGGTGATGGGTGAGAAGCAGAGGGTACAGGAGTTATCTAAGGCGGGTTTGAGAAAACCTAAATTCCTCCGCCTCTATGCAACCTACACAATTCGCGGCTCGACTGCCGAAGGCAATGATGCCCTAGAAAAAGTGCTGGCTTGGGTGCAGAAGCTTTATCAGCAATTGGTGGGACAAGAAAAAGAAGCTGAGCAGGAGCGCCATGAGATTGCTTTTGCTAAAGCCTTTACTGATGGGTTTCTGAACTGGGAACAGATTCTCTCTAATCGCATGGGTTTGGATCTACGACCCTTAACAGATCTTGAACTATGGGAACATCTCTGGCGGCAATTTAACAGCAGTGAAGCACCACCGATTCCACAATTGCTGGTGATGTCAGATCGCGGTGTGCAAGAACAGGTGACGACGCAAGTGCATATGAAAACATTATTGCTAGAGCGTCCTGATTCAATTCCCTTTGCTGATAATGGCTTTGTCCACCTCAAGGGCGAATACATTGGTGTCCTGACCTTCATGGATAAGCCAGGCGGCTGGGTATCCAAGGGTAAACAGATGCGCTATCTCTGGGAAGCGATCGCCCGTGATGCGATATCAAACACTGAAGTTTTTTGCCAGTTTACGCGGGCAAATGAAACGATTGTTAAAGCGAATATGCAGCGCGTTACCAAGCAGAGCATTGTTTCGCAAGAGCAATCCGCTTCCTTGAATAACATCAATGTCAATGCTTCGTTAAAACAACAAAGAGCGGTCAAGGCACAAGAAGCCCTCTATGAGGGCGCAATTCCGATCAACGTGGCGGTAGCTATTTTAATTCGCCGCCCTAGTCCCAATGCCCTTGATGATGCCTGTCGTTATTTTTGCAGTTGTTTTCAACGTCCTGCATGGGTAGAGCGGGAAACTGAATATGCATGGTTGATGTGGAAGCAAACCTTACCAATTACGGTTGGTAATTTGCTAGCGCAACCCTTTCCCCGCCGTCATGTTTACCTATCCGATGAAGCGGTTGCCTTTACGGGTTGTGTCATGCCTAGATCGGTCGATGAGACTGGGTTTGAATTGATTACCGAAGAAGGCGGTATGCCTCTATATCTGGATGTACGCAAGCATCGGAATATCGGTATTTTTGCCACGACTCGGGCGGGTAAGTCGGTATTGGTATCAGCCTTTATATCGCAAGCCCTATGTAACAATCAGCAAATTGTCGCGCTTGATTTCCCGAAACCTGATGGTACGAGTACGTTTACGGACTACACCCGTTTTATTGGCGATATAGGCGCATATTTCGATATCAGTAAAGAGTCATCAAACCTACTCGAACTGCCAGATTTAAGAGCATTCGCCCCTGAGCAAGCGGAAGAGCGTCTGCGAGATTTCAAATCCTTTGTGGAATCAGCGCTGATGACGATGGTATTCGGAGCAAGTCAGCATGATCTATCCTCCTCGGAAAGACAATTGCGACAATTGATTCGAGCTTTGCTAGTGCCTGTGGTCAATGCCTTCTTTGATGACGAGCAGATTAAATCCCGATACGATCGGGCGATCGCCGATGGGTTCGGCACTGAAGCATGGAGTCAAATGCCCACCCTGTCAGACTTCTTGGACTATTTTCTGCATCAAGGAAAATCCGAGATTGAGGCAGATGTGGCAAGTAGCGAACAGATCGATCAGGCTACCAATCAAATCACAATTCAACTACGATTTTGGCTGAACTCTCGCATTGGTCAAGCGATTTCGCGTCCATCTACGTTTCGCAGTGATGCGCGACTGTTGGTATTTGCGCTACGAAACTTATCGGAAGCGGAAGATGCAGCAATTCTGGCTTTGTCGGCATACTCAGCAGCCCTCAGACGCGCTTTATCATCGCCAGCAAGTATTTTGTTTATTGATGAAGCTCCGATTTTGTTTGAATATCCGACGATCTCGGAGATGGTGGCGCGGCTCTGTGCCAATGGAGCCAAGGCTGGTATCAAGGTGATTATTTCCGCCCAAGATCCTGACACGATCGCCAGATCGCCATCAGCCTCCAAGATTCTCCAAAACCTATCGACTAGATTAATCCGCAGAATTCAACCATCGGCAGTGGATAGCTTTGTCTGCATCCTCAAATATCCCAGAGCTGTGATTGCTCAGAATGCGGAGGAGCGCTGCATTACTGCACCTGAAGAGATTGAAAAGGCGAAATGGAAAGTTATCTCACTGGTAATTTACGGATGCGAATACTCTCATCTTGGATTGTAATTGCAGAACCTTCTTGTAACGCTTCTTCTATTTGAGGTAAGATATCTAACAGTTTTTGGGTCACGATGTCGGGTTTTGCTGATGAAAGGCGCAAGGTGATTAAGCTGGGCTGACTGTATCTGCTAAGTGCTACTAGCATTGAGAAGTCTAGATCTTGAGTCAATACAACCCAATTTTCGGTTCTAGCAAATTCTAAAATATTGATGTCTGGCGCGTTGGCAGGTAAGACTTCTGAGCTACGCATAATTTCATAGCCCTGTTTTTGCAAGTCTGCAACTGTTTTGGGTGAGATATGAACATCTGCAAGTAAACGGATATTTTTCACGCGAGAACACCGTGAGTTTGATCTGAGACTGCCCAAGCTGCATAGTTGAGGACTTGTCTGATGTCTTCAAGTTCTAGTTCGGGATAGGCTTCTAAAATTTCTGGAACGGATAGGTTGCTGGCTAAGAGTTTGAGGACAAAGGCTACGGTAATCCTCAATCCTCTGACGGTGGGCTGTCCGAGGCAGACATCTGGTTTAATGACAATTCGCTCTAATCCCATAGTGTTCACTTTTGTTTCTCAACAATCAAATTATTCTATATTAGACGATCGCCCGTGATGCCATATCAAACACCGAAGTTTTTTGCCAGTTCACAAGGGCAAATGAAACGATTGTCAAAGCGAATATGCAGCGTGTAACCAAGCAGAGCATTGTCTCGCAAGAACAATCCGCTTCTTTGAATAACATCAATGTCAATGCGTCTTTGAAACAACAAAGAGCGGTCAAAGCCCAAGAAGCACTCTATGAAGGCGCAATTCCGATCAACGTGGCTGTAGCAATATTAATCCGCCGTCCTAGTCCCAATGCCCTTGATGATGCTTGTCGTTATTTTTGTAGTTGTTTTCAACGTCCTGCATGGGTAGAGCGGGAAACTGAATATGCCTGGTTGATGTGGAAGCAAACTTTACCAATTACGGTTGTAATTTGCTAGCTCAACCCTTTCCCCGCCGTCATGTTTACTTGTCTGATGAAGCGGTTGCCTTTACAGGTTGTGTCATGCCCAGATCGGTCGATGAGACTGGGTTTGAATTGATTACCGAAGAAGGCGGTATGCCTCTATATCTGGATGTACGAAAGCATAGGAATATCGGTATTTTTGCCACGACTCGTGCGGGCAAGTCGGTATTGGTATCAGCTTTTATATCGCAAGCCCTATGCAACAATCAGCAAATTGTCGCTCTTGATTTCCCTAAGCCTGATGGTACGAGTACATTTACGGACTATACCCATTTCATCGGTGAATTGGGAGCCTATTTCGACATTAGTAAGGAGTCCTCGAATCTGCTGGAATTACCAGATCTGCAAGGATTTACAAGGATCTCAACCGCTAGACCTAATCTTTTTGATTTGTTGATTTAGTCACAATAACTTCTGCTGATCGCAAAACTTTGTCACCATTCATATAACCAGTTTTAAGAGTTTTCACAAGCGATCTCTCTGGTAAATCATCACTATTTTCAGAATCAATAATGCGACATAGCTTTATATCAACAGTTTCTTTTTCGGGAATGACAATTGGATAAACATCTCGTTTTTGCAACGTTGCCAAAAGTTTACGTTGAATAGAACCAATTAACCGAGGTAAACGTTGATGACTTTCTGGTAGAGCTTCAATGCTGTTTTCTAAAGATGTTGTCAAATTATCAAGAGTATCAATAACTTCTAGCAGTTCTAGAAAAAAAGCATCTTTTTCAGCTTCAATATCATTTCTGTTATTACGAATATCTTGCTTTAATTTTGCATTTTCTTTCTGTAAACTACCGATATCCTGCACAAGACGTTCTCGTAATTCTGTATCAATAACAAAGTTTGCATTTTGATTAGTCATTATCTATTCCTCAAAATCTAAAGTAAGTGAGTCTGCTAAGGTTTTACCGATTTGAATATCAAGTTCAGAGACATTTTTAATAGTGCGAATTGTATCGTGTAGTCCTTCAAATTCAGGCAAAATTTCTAGGGTTGGCAGTTCTTCTTGTAAAGCTGATAAATCTGAGCGCTGAAATCGTTGCAGTGCTGGCAAGATCGGACGTAAAAAATCGGCAACTAATCGCTCCTCTGGTTTCATGAGAGATTTTTGAGCTTTAGCGATCGCATCAATGGGATAAGCTTTTTGCTTCATGGCTACCGCCATTGCTTTCGTTATCTCAGCTTTAGATGATGCTGAGGTTAAACCTAAAATATCGTAAGGGTTGCGTTCCATAAGTATCTTTAACTAACTTTGCTGGTTTTAAGGTTACTAATTTACTAGATCGGGGACTAATTTGGTAATCCAGCCAACTACTTGCATTCTCTCCCCATAACTAATCCTGCCTGTTCTATCGCCTTCTTGCAAGATACTAAATAACACTTCAGCCAATGTTTGCTTAACTTCACGACTGCCAGAACGCATGGCACGATTAACTGCGCTCTCGATCTCACCTCTTTTCAGGAATTGCTGAACCTCTTGATTTACGAGTACTACCTCTATACGACTAATCAAATCTCGATAAACGGGATTACTGGTATCAATGTCAGTTAATTCGCGTAGTTTTGACAATCCTTGTTGAGGTGTGATTCTTTCTTTGCCAATTTGCATCCGAATTTCTTCGGTTTTACATTCTGTATAATAGTTTCTGGATGCTTTACTAGAAGTCGTTTCTAGCCATAGCTTAGCAAATGTTATTTGATCTTTTTCGTCTAGTTCGCGTACTATTAACTCGCATAGGCGATCTATTTCACTGAGCCATTCAGAATTTTTTTGAATTAACTGTTTGAATTGCTTGGCTAATTGCAAAGCATTTAGCCATTGATTTTTCTTCAGCAGATGACAACACTCAAAGTAAGAGAGCATTGCGTGTGCGTTGTTGAGATGCTCTTTGTGATTTAAATATCTTGAATTATAGTTTTTTAATTGTAAGCCTCGCTCAATATCACCATCAAGACAGGCGGCGATCGCTATTCCTAATGTAGAATACAAAAGTGATAGTTGAGAAGATTTCTGTAAGAACTTATGTTGATATTGATATTGTAGATCCAGCATAAATTTTGTCAAATTATTATCTAACTTCTCAAGTTGTTGTAAAAAATCTATGGCACTAGTACAGGCTGGCTGAAGTAACAAGACACTAACCACGGAACTTCCATTTAAAAGGTTTGGATAAAAGTTCATTAAAATAGTTGATAAAAGCGATAATTTTCCGACTCAAATGCTCAACAGATAA
>JBIKYZ010000057.1:0-21833 GCA_044354985.1 Pseudanabaena sp.
TCTTTGACGGTTGGCAACATCTAATCGAATTTATGCTTGGTGATGCTCCTGTGTTTCCAGATTCGTGTTAATTTTACACTAGTATTATGTATTGCTTGTTACCATTTTGAATTTGGAATTGCTGAAAGCAAGTATTCTCATTATAAAAATCGGTTTTCTGAAAGCTCGCCTTAGGCGAGCTTTCAGAAAACCGATTTTGTTGTTTCCAGAGCTTTTGATGCTGGAAACAACAAAATCGGTTGAATAATGAGAATTGCCGATAGCAGACTTTTATTATGATGAGCAAGCCCCAAAAAGAGAGGCTCGCTATGCGAGCCTCCCTTTTTGGGGACGTTTGTTAAAAATTACTTTTTAAACTGCCTAAACAAATTGCTGAGGTGTAATGATGTAAAAGCTCTATTAATAAAATTAATTAAAGTTTAGTAAATACCTATGGATAGTACATTAGCGATCGCATACCTTGGGGCCTTAGTTGTGCTGCTAGCTGGGGTTAGCTGGTTAGTTATCCGCCAGATTTTGAAAGCACGTAGTTTAGAAAATGTAATTTCTGACCTACAGCCTAAGCTCCAAAAGGAAAAAGGCACACCTGAGGACTATTACCAACTTGGTAGTGTCTATTTGCGAAAGAAGCTCTACGCTCAAGCAATTACCCTGTTTAATAAGGCGCTGAAAGAAGGCGGAGAAAATAATGCCGAAGTATACAATGCGCTAGGATTTTCCTATTTCTCCCAAGAGCAATATGATTTGGCGATCAAAAATTATAAGGAGGCGATCGCCTTACAGGATGGCTATGTGACTGCCATTAATAATCTCGGTCATGCCTATGAGAAGAAAAAGTTGCTACCTCAAGCGATCGAGATGTATGAGCAAGTGCAGAAGCTAGATGAAAAAAATGAAACCGCCAAGCGTCGCTTAATATCTTTAAGAAAACAAGTAGTACCAACTGCATAAAAAAATGGTATTCAGCTAAAGATGATAGGCGGCGCTTCGCGCCGCCTATCATCTTTAGCTCTAATAAAAAAAGGGACGCTCAGCGTCCCTTTTTTTATTGCTTGGATTCGATCAGTCCGCCACCAAGTAACAAGTCATCGCGATAAAACACCGCCGCTTGACCAGGAGCAATACTAAATTGGGGCTCATCAAAAACGATTCTCGCCCGATCGCCTTCGAGGGGAATTATGGTCGCAGGGGCTGGAGTCGTACGATAGCGAACTTGCACTTCAGCTTGAAATGGCAGATCAGTTGGGGCAAGTGACACCCAGTTCACTTGATTGATCATGCATTCTTGATCATGGGCTTCAGTGCGATCGCCTAAAACAACCTCATTCTTGATGGGATCGAGCGCAACTACATACAGAGGAGTTGCAGCCGCTACGCCTAAGCCTTTGCGTTGACCGATGGTGTAGTGATAAGTACCATCATGCTCACCCAAGATATTGCCATTGGTATCAACAATCTTGCCTTTAACAGGCGTGAGATATTTATCCAGAAATGCCTTCATAGAGCCATTGGCTTCAACGAGGCATAGATCCATGCTTTCGGGCTTTTCGGCAGTGGCTAAGCCGAACTCGGCAGCGATTTTGCGAGTTTCGACTTTAGTTGTATCTCCTAACGGAAAAATACAGCAGCTTAATTCTTCTTGTCCGACTTCGTAGAGAAAATAGGACTGATCCTTAGTATCGTCAACAGCACGGCGCAATTCATAGCGTCCTGATTCAGGATTGAAGTTGAGCTTGGCATAATGCCCCGTTGCAATTTTATTGATCCCCAACTTTTCGCGAGCATAGGTCATCATCGGTGCAAACTTTACGGCTTTATTGCATCGGGAACAGGGAAGAGGTGTATAACCTGCTGCATAGCCAGTGACGAGATAATTGATAATGCTTTGTTCAAAGACTTCACGACTATCAACAATTTCATGGTGAATGCCTAATTCTTCGCATAGTCGTGCTGCATCGACCATTCCCTCGGAGCAGCATTGTCCCTTGCCACGCATTAACCACAACGTCAGCCCTGTGACATCATATCCTGCGCGATGCAATAGCGCCGCCGCCACAGAGCTATCTACTCCGCCCGACAAGCCGACAACTACCTTCTCTGCTGTCTCAGGCTTAGTATCTAGTTTTCTTTCGATGATTTCTACGTTTGACATTTGCTGCGATCGAACCACTCAAACTAAATTGTATCTTAAAACCCCAAAGATGAAAGGCGGCGCAAAGCGCTGCTAGATATTCTCATAATTAAAATTGGTTTCATAAATTAGAATTTCGACAGCAATTCAGGGCTATTTCATTCTTGAGAAAGGGTAGAAAAGAGCTTAGAGTGGGGGAAATATGTTATGGGTGCAAGAAGGTATGACAACGCTGGCAATAGTAGAAGCCTTCAAAGATTTACCAGATCCAAGGAGAAAAGAGGGAAAGCGTCATCAACAAACACTATGCCTTGCTTTATTCACGTTAGGGGTATCGGCAGGGAACCAAGGATTCTTAGCGATTGGAGATTGGCTGAAAAGCTATAAAACAGAGCTAATAGAATTATTTGCACCGCCAAAATTAAGATTGCCGTCCTACAGCACAATTCGGCGGGTATTGCTGAATGTAGACTACCAAGCCTACTCAGCCTGTTTAGCTAGTTTTTTTGAAGTCCAGCCCAAAGCGGGAGAAATGATCGCCGTAGATGGCAAAGTACTGAGAGGGTCATATCAATTTGAGGATGACAACCCCAACTCAGATTCCCACCCAGCAATTCAGTTAGTCAGTGTGTATTTGGTGGAACGAGGGTTAATTCTCGAACCTTACGAAGTAGACCGCAAATCAAACGAAATAAAAACTCTGCCTGTAGTCATCAAACAACTAGCTCTAAAGGGCGTAGTGTTTGCTTTTGATGCGATTAACTCGCAAAAAAACTGCGAATTAATCATTGATAGTGGCAATCACTACCTAGCGGCTCTCAAAGGCAATCAGCCAAAACTATTTGAATCGGTAAAAGAACAGTTTGTACGTGAAGAGACTGTTACATCGGTAAACAAAGAGCATGGACGTATTGAATGTCGTACTGTCAGTATTTGCACTAATTTAGATAATATTCCTAAGTGGGTAGGGTTGAACACCATTATTCAGGTTGAGTCTCAACGTACTCTTATTCGTGACAATTATTTTGTCGAACAGCCAATACATACTCGCTATTATCTGGCTTCTTTCTCTGACACTGCATCAGGATTTGCCGCAAGGATTCGTTCATATTGGGGCGTGGAAAATAAAGTTCACTATGTTCGTGATGTTACTCAGGGCGAAGATAAATCTAGAATTCGGACTTCGACTCTAATCAATACTTGGGTCGTTGCACGCAATTTTGCTATAAATCTCTATCGTTCTAACTTCTTTGATAATATGGCTCAAGCTCAACGCCAATGTGCTTTTGGGCTTGTCTCAAACGCATCTTTAGAATGAAATAGCCCTGAGTACGAAGATAACCCTGCTGGTATTCAATATTAAACTGAATAGTTATACCTTTCTTACGATAAATCCATAAAATCAAGAGTTACTAATGTCTATCCGATTCAAACAACATATAGTATTTTCAAATTAGTACATACTAATTTGAAAATACTATAGTGATAGCTTTTCTCATTTTAGAGATATATGAGGTTGATTGAAAATTGCTATATCCTAAGTAACTCTTAATTAAAAAAGTCAATATTTGCTGACACTATCTGAGCTTTTTACTAATTAATTAACCAGATGCTTCACTAGTAGTATTTACACTAGACTCATTTTGATTTTTTTGTTGCTGTACTTGCTTTAAATGAATATTATTTACTTCAATAATAAAGTTCTCTATTGCCTGTATAGACTTTTGCTGTTCTTCATTATCACTAGTGGCATCATAGGCACGATATGACTGTCCTACTCCAAGAATAAACTTTTCCTGCTCTGCTTCTAATAGTTCTACAGTTGTATTCGCGGCGATGGATAGCTCCTGAAATGGGAATGAGGTAACTATGCTTGCAACTATGGAAGCGATCGCAGGACAAATTACTGGAAGCCATTTTAACCAAGGTTGACCAGTTTCTAATTTATCAACTAGAACTAATATAGGAGTAACTCCCGAAAAGATAATTGTTGATAGTTGTAGTGAATAGTAGAGAACTTGTGATTGCTGGCGAGTTTTCTTGTAATCTTTTACTAGGTCATTACAATATTTTAAGGCTTTTGTTCGTGCTGCCAAGAGAGAAGTACTTTCAGAAGTAAGATTATTGCCCATAGAGTTGTAAAGCTCAGCATTTTTTACAAGTTGAGATTCTTGAAAGCTCTGAGAAATCTGTTTACTGATCAAGAATAGAAAAATAAAAATGGCAAACGATGATGCACCTAGCACCAAAGATGTTTGATTATCTGGAGAAGTTGCGGAAAGAATACCAAAATAGCTAGAAGCTGTGAGCGCACAGTACTCTAAAATGTTAAGTATTGATATCATAGAATTTATTTTGTTTTCCTCAAATGGTGACAAAAATCTCTTTATTGCATAATGTTTGATCAAGAAAAGATAGAAGAAATCGATAGATATATCATTGACTGTTCTATTTCTCTGTTAGGCTTGGAGACTCCTTTAGTTCAACCTCATTTTACTTCCGCAAATAGCGTTCAAAATAGCACTTACCTAAAAACAAACCTCCTAATATCAATAGTCCACTAGGTGCTTCAAGCTCTCAAGGATCAAGCTGTGCATTTGTTACATCTATAGGGAGCTATCAGTGGAATCATCAAGCTTCAGTACACTGATACCAAGCTTCATGCTACCAGTTGTCGTGAAAGTAATAAACATGTGTCAATATTAGTCTCGGTGGCTAATAGCAAAATGTCATTACCAGCCACGACAGAAGAAACATCATTTATAGCTTCTATAAAATCAGAATTGAAAGTAAGAGCATTAACACTATTTATTGACAATAGCTTTGTGATAGCAGAACCATTGGCGTTATTCGAGGAAAATGTATCAAAGGCTCCTACCCTGATGTTCAAAAACTCTTCAAGAGAAATACTTCCACCCCCCAATTAGAAAATGGAAGCATTACCAGATTGAAAAGTTGACTGAGTTGATAAATCAAGAGTTTCATCATTATCTGTCCTAAAATTCGTCGGGTTAAATCTGATCGAATAAAAGATAGAGCTAATTATAAAACTACTAATACTTAATAGAATAAATATAGAAAACTAGATGTAGTTAAGGCTATGTAAAACTTTGTAACAGTAAAAAACCTATATATAGTTACAATCATGATTATTTTGATGACAAATAATTAACTGAAAAAAGCGAATTGTCAGAGAATTTAGTCTCTCCTCAAATCGAAGTCAACTAAATTTAAAACCTAGCTAAAACAAGGACAATTCTAAAAAGTATAGTACTTTTTTAGAAAAGCGAGTCTTATAGAGAGAACTCCCTTGCACTTTGTTAGGGAACTATTCCTATAGCCCCCAAACCTTAACTAACTTTGTATTATCCCATCCTATTCCTATTGATAGTATATATCATAAATATTATGATTATACAACCATTGATTTTAGAGTATTTTTTAATATTTGCTAGAGAAGTAGTCAAAATGTTTATAACAGGATCGTGAATTATAGACTAAAAATATTGATAGCTAAGTTTTTGCGACAAAATATGTTATTTTTAAATCTATGGGAATAGATAGAAGTAAAAACTATTAAAACTATACAAGTAGCAATAAATCAAGCGATCTGCTCTGCGCTCTATTCTGATTTTACATTTGCAAGGGAACAAGCTAGCTAAATGGTAATACTATCGCCACAATTATGAGGAATTGCAACGAGCAGTTACATTACAACGACTAGTTCACAACTGGGTAATATCTCATGTGAGCTTAGGGAAGAACAAGACCCCAGCTATGGTGATCGGGCTATATCATCGACCGCTTTCCATGTTGGAGTTACTATCATTACGCGGCTTTCATTCTCTCACGCCTTAGTACAGGACAAAAAGTTGCAAAAGTAGGGAGGAAGGGGTTTTATAAAGATAACCACATCACAAATAAAACCCCCATGAAAGAGATTAACCTATTCCGAGAAATGTTGCAGCAACATCTGAGATGGAATGCAGCAAGAGTAGGCTTTGTATCAATATTCTTGATCGCCCTAATCCGAGTTAGGACAGTAAATCTAGCGGAAATCGCGACAGGATTGAGTAGTGAAGCAAAAGTGGGATCAAGGTACAAGAGGTTACAGAGATTTTTCCGAGAATTTGAAGTGGACTACGAAAGTATTGCCTTGATGGTGGTCAAAGTAATGAAAATACCCGAACCTTGGGTAATCAGCATCGACCGCACGGACTGGAAATTTGGAAAGACCGTGTTTAATGTGCTGACCTTAGGAGTAGTGCATCACGGTATCGCCTTTCCCTTAGTCTGGATAATGCTGGACAAAAAAGGTAACTCCAACACCCGTGAACGTTGTGAATTGTGGAATCGATTTCTGGAAATATTTGCAGACCGCCAAATCGACTTTTTGTCCGCAGACCGAGAATTTGTGGGGGAAGAGTGGTTTGATTACTTGTTGTCTGACCCATGTACCCGTTTATGCATCCGCATTCGCAAAAACACTTTGCTTGATGACGGACAGAAACGACTACAGGATGACGTTTGTTTCCAAGACCTCCAAGTTGGTCAATTCAAGGTGTTGTCCAAACCTCGATTAGTTTGGGGACATTCTGTTTATATTGCGGCGATGCGTTTGGAGGATGGTGATTTGTTAGTTGTTACCTCGGCTCATGACCCTCATACTGCCATTTCTGACTATGCTAAGCGTTGGGCAATTGAGACTCTATGAAGGCTGTTTTAAATCCCGTGGCTTTTGTTTGGAATCAACTCATCTTCAACACTCTGAGCGTCTTGCTAAATTGATTGCTTTGCTCACTATTGCTTTGTGTTGGTGTTTTTCTTCTGGTTTGTGGCAATCTATCATCAAACCTCTCATGCCCAAAAAACATGGACGTTTACCTAAAAGCATTTTTCACCTTGGTTTTGATTTCCTCCGTGATATCATCCTTAACCTTCATGTTCATGCCAATTCTACTGCTTTCTTCAACTCCTTTAATTTTTTGTCCTGTACTTAGGTCAACTACTTATACCAAAGCTCAAAATGGCGTAGCCATTTTGAGCTTTGAAAATCCTTACTGGGTTTGGTTTTTAATTCACAAAAGTGTGACAACACTTTTGTGAATTGGTATTACAGCAATTATCGATCAAACGAACCACAAGGAAATTTTTGAAAGCGTTGCAAAGCAACGCTTTCAAAAATTTCCTTGGTTTGGGTTTGAGCGCAATGCGCTGTAAGTCATTTTTTTAAGGTTGTTTCTTAGTTAGCTTGTTTAGTCCCAAAACGATCTAGCCCCCAGAAACAAGTTGTAAATAATGTGGCGATAAATAGAAATGCGGCAATAGCTTGAAATGTAGTATGCATACCTGCCACCAGTGAATCAATGGGGGCTGCGGTGACATCGACATCAAAGGCAAGTTTAGCGGCGGTGATCGTTACTAAGGAGAAAATGGAACCTACTATGGGCACACCCACAGCTTGCCCCAAAATTCTTGATAGGGAAAGTAGCCCAGAGGCAACGCCTAATTGCTTGGCTGGGGCGGCTCCCATAATTATGCTGTTATTAGGCGATTGAAAGATGCCAACGCCTAGGGCGTAGGGGGCGATCGCTAGGACATAATTGAGTATGGAAGAATCGGCATCGAACGTACTAAAAAAGATGCAGCTCATTCCGATTAAACACAAGCCAATGAAGCTAATTAAACGTCCTCCGAAGCGATCGGCAAGAGTTCCTGAGATTGGTGCAGTTATTGAGATAATGACTGGAGGAATTGCTAGTAATAGTCCCGCTTTTTCGGTGGGATATTGTTTAATCAATTGCAGGAAAAAGGGGAGAATAAAGATGACCCCTGCCATGACGAGATTGCCGATAAATCTGAGGATTAGTCCGATACTAAATTCCCGCGATCTAAATATATTTAAGTCGAGCATGGGCTGTTCTTGGCTCGTTTCTACGATCAAGAAACTAATAAAACCCGCGATTGCTAGGGCAAATAGATAACCAACAAGGCTGGCATCAAGGCTATTATTTTGTGATAGGGTAATGCCCACCGTAAAGCAAGTCAGGGTTAGCGTGAGCAGCAATGTCCCTAAAATATCAAAACTTTTAGAAGTTTCGCGAATCACTGATGGCGGGACAAAGCGAGCGACGATCGCGATCCCGATTAGACCAATTGGCACATTAATCAAAAAGATCAATTTCCAATCCCCCAAAGCCAAGAGCATTCCCCCAATTGTGGGTCCTAGGGTAATTCCCAAACCATATACCCCAGCCCGAATCCCCAAGCTTAAGCCCCTTTGTTCGGGGGGAAAGGCTTCGACAATAATTGCCGTGCCTAAACCCGATAAAAATGCGGCTCCCATCCCTTGAATGGCGCGAAAGATGATTAGCATCTCCACGGTTGACGATAGCCCACAGACTAGGGAACTGAGTGTAAAAATAATCATCCCGATCAGGTATAGTTTCTTTTTACTCCACATATCACCTAACTTGGAGATGCTCAAAACTGTAATTGCGATCGCTAATAGGTAGCTGAGCACAACCCATTGAATCACCGCAAAACTGGTATGGAGAGACTCAATCATGGAGGGGAGAGCCAGATTGACGATATAGACATCTAAGGCAAAAATGAATACCCCAAGCCCAATCCCCGTAATTGTCCACCACTTATTTGTATTTTGGTGATCGTCCTGATCGTGATGCTTAATATCTAATTGTGTATCTAATTGCGTATCGAGATTTAATGTCGTATCTAATTGTTGTGATTCGTGGGCGGTCATGTTGAATTTCTATTAGCGATCGGCTAGTTCTTTGATTTTGGTTATAAAACTGCTAAGGGACTAGGCATAGTTAGAAACCAGAGCCAAAATCTCTGACGCGAGGGTATCAAGAGTCAGCGATTTTAGTCTTTTATATTTAATTACACCTAGTTACTCAAATCCATTATTTAAACAACCTATTTAAATAGGTTGTTTAAATACATCATTATAGTTAAAGATAGTTAAAGAATTATCGTTAAATAAAACTATCATTTAAATAAATAGTTAAAGAATAAAATTTAGTTTTTAGAAATTAAGTTTGTTTAGGAAATAGAACCGAAAAGATGAGTGGCGGCGCTCCGCGCCGCCACTCATCTTTTCGGTTCTATTTATTCTTAACTACTACAAAATACCGATCATCTCATTGATTGATTGATTAATTGAAAAACAAGATTCCACAATCAAAGGTAACTCTCTTTCAATATTGATTGGTGTTCCTCGCTTTGATATCTCTTTAATTTCCTTTAGGATTTTGGCAACTAAATCGCGATCGCCAATTAATTCTGCGCGATCGATCTGTTTGAGAGCGAGGGAGATGGCACTGATTCCCGATTGCATTCCTAAGGCAATATTGCTTTTAATGCCTAAATTTTGGGGATCGAGGCTTTGATAAAGACTCTCATCTTTAGCGATCGCGCTGACATGAACTCCTGCATAGTGAGTAAAGGCATTTTTACCCACTAAAGGATGGTGCGGGGAAATTGGAATGTGGGAATGCTGGCTGACTAGACAATATAACTCTTTTAAATGTTCTAGTTGCCAATGGTTCTCTTCTGGATTGATTTCGATTAAGTTGGCAAGGATTGTTCCTATATCGATAATTCCCGCACGTTCGCCAATACCCATAACGCTAACATCAATGATATCGGCTCCCGCATGGTAAGCATCTAGCCCATTGGCTAAAGCTAAACCGCGATCGTTGTGGCAATGGACTTCAATTTTGGGGTACAGATGGCGAGCGGCGAGCGCTTCTTTGATGGTTGTGACATAGCGAGCAATGCACCGTTGGGGATGGAATGGAGTGGCGTAACCAGTTGTATCCGCAATGCTGATGATATTTGCGCCTGCTTGGACGGCTGCACTGGCGGCGGCGATCACATTTTCTATGGGCGATCGCACGGTATCTTCGGGGGTATAGCGAATGATTAGATCTGGTTGTTGGCTTCTTGCATAGCTAATCACTTCTACAATCCGTTCGATGGCAGTCCCTAAACTGATCGCGTAATCCTGCTCCAAGCGTTTTTGCGAAATACCCAAAAATACCCCCAAAAAGTCAATGTCACAACCTAAGGCTTTTTGGACATCCTTTAATCGACATAGGGAGTGAGCGCCAATTTTTGCTTTTAGTCCCGCCTTAGCAATATTTGTAATCGCTAGGGCAATTTCTGGATCTACGGCAGGGTTACCAACTTCGATAATATCAATCCCAATGCGATCTAAAAGTTGGGCGATCGCCAACTTGATGGTAGGCGAAAAATAAACCCCTGGAGCTTGTTCTCCTTCCCTGAGTGTCGAATCAAGAATTTGGATCATTTGAATAATTTAATAATTATGATTTAGTAACTTATTACAGTTTTCAAGCAGTCGGAAATGGTGTGAAGAACGTAAAACTCATGCCCTTTTTCAGCGGCAGCGCTCGCGTCAGGCTAGGTAAATAAACGACTCCGAGGAATTCCCATAAAATTCATAGTCCTTGCTGAGTCTGCGATATTTGCCTATCCAAGCGAAGGTTCTCTCCACTACCCAACGCTTTGATTCAACCACAAAACCTTTTTGTGTTTCAGCCCGTTTGCTGACTTCCCAAGTGCAATCAAAGTTGTCTATAACCCACTGGGTGATGTCATCACCAGAAAATCCTTTATCAACTAATATTTTTTGTAAGCGTCTCAGTGGATACTTCAAACTTTCTAATAGTCTCATCGCTCCTGCTCTCTCGCCAACGTTTGCGGGACAGACCTGTGCCCCGAAGACTAACCCCAATGTATCAACCATGATGAACCGTTTGCGCCCATTGACATTTTTGCCGCCATCAATACCCCGACTACTTGCACTGTCCATGGTTTTAATACTTTGACTGTCAAGACTGGTTAGACTTGGTGTTGCATCCCGACCATCTGCCAATCGTACTTGTGCGCTGATCTGGTGATTTATTTCAGCTATAACTCCTGTTTTTGTCCATCTTTGAAAGTAGAAGTAGACGGTCGAATATGAAAGAGTTTTTTGCACTCATGCAGATCAGTTTCCTTCCGCCAATGATGAATCGTTGGATGCTGAAGAATAGTATTTTTTCCTCTCCAAAGACCACGTGCAATTTCTGCATCACTGCTGCGATCAAGATATTCTAAATCAACTTTGTTAAGCTGAACATCCATAGCTACAACAGCAGCATGAAATGCCAATTCATCAGCAACATCCCCCGGCCAGTAGATGTAAGCATCTGTCGATAAGTTTTCCATTTCCCAAGCATCGATGGTTTTGATCCAGGCATCCAGCCAATCAAGACAAGATGTATCTGCCATAACTGTCCCAGTGTTGTATTTTATCCAAAAGGGTTGAGATGGCTTACGCACAGAAACCAGCGGGGCTTTCCAGGACTCTGGAATTGGACGAATTATCCGACATTCCACATCCAAGAATAGAACATTGCCAAAATCGACAACTCCTTTCTTGATGATACGTGGATGATTACACCAAGCTTTTACCAAGTTTGGATATTCTTGCTCAATCTCGTAAAGGTGAAAAGGATAGCCTAACACCTCGCAATCACTTTTGAGTCCTTCGGCTAGATGCTTGTAAGAGTCAGTACTCCAACAAATTACAGTAAATTTATCCATTTTAAATTTGACAATTTCCTATTCCGTTACCCACGTTGTGCAAATAGTATTACAGCTTAATAAACTAGTTGTCAAGTTGTGATTGTTACGCGATGTGCAACTATTTTTGAGCTATTGCTCTATGGTTGTTTGAGCTACCGAAAATTCAAAATCCTCATTAGTGCAGTACGAGAAATCAGGTCTTTCAGACTTTTAGTTGCACATCGCGTGATTGTTATGAATTTCGACAGCAAAAAAAACTGCGAATTAATCATTGATAGTGGCAATCACTACCTAGCGGCTCTCAAAAGCAATCAGCCAAAACTATTTGAATCGGTAAAAGAACAGTTTGTACGTGAAGAGACTGTTACATTGGTAAACAAAGGGCATGGACGTATTGAATGTCGTACTGTCAGTATTTGCACTAATTTAGATAATATTCCTAAGTGGGTAGGGTTGAACACCATTATTCAGGTTGAGTCTCAACGTACTCTTATTCGTGACAATTATTTTGTCGAACAGCCAATACATACTCGCTATTATCTGGCTTCTTTCTCTGACACTGCATCAGGATTTGCCGCAAGGATTCGTTCATATTGGGGCGTGGAAAATAAAGTTCACTATGTTCGTGATGTTACTCAGGGCGAAGATAAATCTAGAATTCGGACTTCGACTCTAATCAATACTTGGGTCGTTGCACGCAATTTTGCTATAAATCTCTATCGTTCTAACTTCTTTGATAATATGGCTCAAGCTCAACGCTAATGTGCTTTTGGGCTTGTCTCAAACGCATCTTTAGAATGAAATAGCCCTGAGCGCTGCCTTTCATAAAGAGTTGTTTGAGAATTGATCACAGTTAGCAAGAAATCGTTCTAATAAGTATGTTTGTGCGCCAAAGTGAAGATGGGTATAGGCAGCGTGAACTTGATCTTCCTGCCAGCCTTCGGATGGGTAGTGTAAATGTGAGTCATAGCCTTGGAGAGAATACAAGGGGCGATCGCAGATTTCGGTTAAAGATGAGCGATGAAATTCATGCCCCCAAATCCGATCGCCCTTCTTCATGAGCGGGCTATCTTGCAAAGCGATCGCCTGTCGATATCCGAGAGTTAGGCGCTTTCCCATTTTTGCTGCCGTCGGGAAAATATTTACCATTGGGAAAGATTGCTCCTGAAAATCAACAATGCGATCGCATAGATACATCAAGCCACCGCATTCAGCATAGGCGGGCATTCCTGACTTGATGGCATTGTAAACTGATTCTCTAGCAGTTTTATTTTCAGATAATTCATTGGCGAATACTTCAGGAAAGCCGCCGCCGAAATATAAGCCTTGGATATTTTCAGGTAAAGTGCGATCACTAATTGGACTCCAAGGAATTAATTCTGCGCCCATTTCTCGAAATAGATCCAGATTGTCGGCATAGTAAAAACTGAACGCACGATCTTGAGCGATCGCAATGCGGATGCCCTCACCCCCAGCCCCTCTCCCATGAGGAGAGGGGAGTAATATTTCTTCACCCCCTCTCCCCATGGGAGAGGGGGTGAGGGGGTGAGGGCTTTCCATGAATGGCAATAACTTCTCCCAATCAAAACAAGTTTTACCTAAATGAGCTAATCGCTCAATAATTCCATCAAGATCAGACATTTCCGCAGTGGGAACTAGTCCTAAATGGCGATCGGGTATGGAGATGTTATCTTGACGGCGCAGAACTCCAACGATTGGTAAATTTAATGGCTCTAGAGCTTGGGTTAATAACTCTAAATGGCGATCGCTACCAACGCGATTAAGCACAACTCCTGCCATGTGAATACGAGGATCAAAGGTGCGATATCCATGTGCGATCGCGGCAATGGATCTGGAAGTACTAGCACAATTGAGAATCAAGATTACGGGAATGTTTAACAATCGTGCAATGTGAGCAGTGCTAGCAGTATCATCTTTGCCAGTCGCACCATCGAATAGCCCCATTACTCCCTCAATCAGAGCATATTCAGCATTCTGGCAATGTTTGGCAAAACATGACTTTACATAAGATTCGGAAGTTAAGACAGGATCGAGATTGCGACAAGACAACCCCGTAATGTATGAATGGAACATCGGATCGATGTAGTCAGGTCCTACTTTAAAAGATTGCACTGGTGATTTAGTAGATCGCGATCGCGCTTTCATTGCGGCTAATAGTGCCAAAGTCACTGTGGTCTTGCCTACGCCACTCCGTTCACCCGCGATAATTATTGCCATTTTTTATAGGTATTGTTTTTGTGAAATAAGGATGAGTGGCGCGAAAGACTGCCCATTCTTGACTGAAGTTATGGAATAAATGGAATAAATTGTTTTAGAAATTTACGTAGCTTTAATAGACCAATAACTTCGCGTACTTTTGGAGAAACAAAATCCTCAGGCGGAATACTGTCTAGCGATCGCAACTTTTCCATGAGTTCCGTATATTCGGCAGCGGTAAGTTGTTTGCCATCAATGGGCGATCGCGCATCGGTATAGATCTCCGCGCGTAAAATTTCCTCAGGTGTATCTTCCTGAGCCGATTGGATTGACAGAGTTTCCGCAAAACTAATCATCGGCATTATCGCCAATGTGGATATCTGTAAACTGCAAAAAGAAGCGATCGCCAAATTTCGATTTTTCGCTTTTGGTAAAGCTTTACGTTGTGGAACCTTGCAACTTTTAGCGCCCCAATCTATTTGGTACATCTTCACAGCCTCCAGGAATAGTTTTACGAGATTTTTTGCCACTCCATGCACAGAGGTATTGGCGTGTTTCTTCGGATAAATCGATCGCCTTGCTAAAGTCAGCATCTTCGACCACTGCGCCCGTATATTCGCCTGTCTCAAAATTAGGAGGATTTTGGCGATCGCGAGGAGAAGCTGTCTCTAGCTTGCCATAAAACAGCTTTATACGACTTAGATCTGTACCGCGTAAGTTTGCTTTAGCCAAGATCGCGCCGACAAGGTTTGCACCTGTAAGATCGCAATTAACAAAGTTTGCCTTAATTAAATTCGCGCCACTCAAATCAGCATTTCGCAAATCTGTATTACAAATATCACGATTGGCTAACATCATCCCTAAATTAACTACCCGCACTCCATTAGCAAGATCGACTACATAACCACCCGTTCCATCAAGAATGGGGCGACCAAGCAACCCATCACGCTTCAATGGCGTTAAAAGATTAGCACTGGACAAGAATCGAATAATTTTGGCTCTTCCATCAGCATCACAGCCACCAAGTAATGCTGCGGTTCTGGCTTGGGCGATCGCTCTTTCTAATGGCCAGTCTTCGAGTTGTCCTTGCGGATCAAGGACTAAGTCAGAAATCCCTTGAAAATATGAATCAATAGTTTGCTGTTGGGTAATGACATTTTGTTGTCCCGTCAGGCTTTCTGAGATCTGATTTTGTCGCCATGCTACCCACACCGCCAAAATCGCAATTAAAATCTGTCCTACAGCGCCTAAAGCCTCCCACTTGAGGCTATCAAACCATCGCGCAAAGGCAAGGTCAAGCTCAGTGACATGAGCCGCCATGAACAGCGCTAATCCAGCTAAAATGCTGGACAGAGTAATATCCCAATGCTTACCGAGAGGAGAATTGGCGATCGCGCTCAGAAATGGTGGCACGAGTATTGGCAGAATGATAGCAAAGATCACGCCGAGACTGATATAAACCAGTTCATCGTGGTCTAGATACATTGCCACAAGTGCCACAAAAGCTGCGATCGTGGCTACGACTAAAAAAATTACTTTAATTCGAGAATTCGGTAAAGCCAAACTAGTTAGTTCAATTGGATTTGCAGAGGATTTGGATGAAAGCTATTACTAACCCAGATAATCTTACAATAAATCTCCTGATATAGCTGTATTCACTCTAGTTAAGCAGCAATTCTTACTATTAAACTGATTTTGGTATTTCTAGCGCCTTTGGCACTAGAAATACCAAAATCGGTTTTTTAAAAGCCTATCTAAGGTGGGCTTAAAAAAAACGATTTTACAATTAGAATTACTGTTAGTTAAACCTGCAATTCTAATTGTAAAATCGATCGAAGAAATGATCCATACAAAACCCCAAAATATAGTGACGGGCATAGCCAGTCACTATATTTTGGAGATCGATAATTTTGTGTAAGGCTCTATACCGTGCTATACGTCCAAACCCAAATCAAGAAAAGTTTTAAAAGTCTTACTTTGCAAGACTTTTGAAACTTTTCTTGATTTGTTTTTTTTACCCTTACTGGTTTTAGTTTTTAATCCATAAAAGTGTGACAACACTTTTGTGGATTGCTTTTAGAATTCATTTCCGTACCAAATTCTTAATCCCCACATGGCAACTAAGAAAACTAACAAAACAAGATCGCGTGGTAAAAACTTGAGAGGGTTCCAAACTACAACATGAGTATTGGGAGTGGTAAAACCACGTACTTGCATCGCGCTCGCCGTTTGTTCTGCACGGATAAATAGATTGTCAATTAAACGCTCTGCAAGAATTAGCCAAATTTGAGTAGTACGTTTAAAGCCTAGTCTTTTCCAATTAATTGAACGAGTTCGCATTGCTCTGCCGAGATTCTGTACTTCTTCTAAAACCAATGGGACAAAACGAAGCGCAAGGGTCAAAGTAAGAACAATTTCGACAACAGGAACTTTGAGAAATTTTAATGGAGACAAAACTGAGGCGAGTGCAGCCGTAATTTCTTCGGGAGCCGTAACTAACAAAAATAAAGTTGGTGCATAGAGGTAGGTGAATATCAATGTGCAAACGCGCACACCTAAATCCAGAGACCTACGAGTAATGGTAAAGCTACCAGCTTTCCAAACTACATAACTATAGGGAGTTGGTTGAGGTAGTTTGATCGTTAGCGGTGAGGCGCTTAGAGCTTTTTCAGCCGTAACATTTACTTCAGGGATCGGGCGACGAGGTTGGACATTGGCATTAAACCCATCTGGGGAAAAAGTGGCGATCGCAAAAGTCATAAAGGCAAGCAGTAGCAAAATCCCCATTTGCTGTTTCCAAACCCGCATCGGAATCTGTGAAGCTAGGGTCAGGATAATTAGTAAAACTGCGATCGCAATACGCCAAGGCTCATTAGCTTGAATCGGCGACAATAAAAAGGTGAGTAGTCCAAACAGTTTGATGCGTGGATCGAGTCGATGGAGCCATGTAATCGGCTGTTCGAGGTAAAGTCCGATGGGAAGCGATCGCAGTATATCCACTATGTTCTGATATTTTTCGGGAATTTCATTCTGGCAATTTACAATATAGCAAAAACATAGCGATTAAACCCATAAAAGAGATGCGGCGCGATGCGCCGCATCTCTTTTATTTTGAAAGGTTTGCGAAGCAAACCTTTCAAAATATTGGCTTGTATTTAGCGCAAAGCGCTATAAACAGCAACAGGAACGCGCTTAAACGCAGGTGTACCACAACGCGCATCAATGGGAACCCTGAAAATAGCATTGACTTCAGGATAAAACATGAGTGCTGAGCCTTCACGAATTTGTCCATAGATGATTTCCACATTTTCCATTTTGCCTGCATTTCCCTTAACAGTAACAGTTTGATGCTCTCGAAAACCTGCGCGATCGCCATCGGCACAATTCATCAAAATGCAGTTGCGGTGAGGCATCCCACGATAATAATCACCATCTTTATAAACAACTGTATTATGTTGTGAATAACTGCGACCAGTGCCAAGGACAAGCACGATCGCCTTGGTATGCTCAGGGACATCAAAACTGGAAAGCTTTGGTAAATCGAGCTTTGGCATGGGCGTAACAAACATATGGGCTTTACCCGATATGGTCGGAAATTTGGGCGTGTGGAAGATGCGATTAGCGATCGTAAATTCTTGATTGCCATGATCAATTTCGCCTATTTTTTCGTAATTTGGGATGGTCTTGGCGATCAGTTGACGGATATATTTTGTGTCTTGGAGCGAACGCCAATTGACGACATCATCACCATGCAAGCGATCGGCAAGTTCGGTTAGAAATTCAACTTCTGAAATTAATTCTGTCCCTTCTCTCTGACTGAGATGGGATGTTCCCTCATCATTTAGACGGACAAAATTATTGCCAGATTCAGTTGTCGTTTTATGGGGATTTTCAAAACGAGCGAAGACGGGCAGGATTAAGGTGTTCTCTTTAGCCAGTCCATGGAAATGTCCGAGATTCAGCTTTGTAGAAATATAAATAATGGTTTCAATATTACCAAGGGCGCGTTTAGCTTGAGTTAAATCAGGATTCGCAGCGTAGATATTGCCGCCGAGACAGAGTAGTGTATCGATCTGATGGCGATCGCTTGCTTCGATCAAGGCGCGAGTATCATAGCCTTGAACTCGACTGAGAGGTCGTTGTAATAGTTTCTCTAAAGCTCGCATAATCTCTTCTTTGAGAAGAATTGTCACCCCCATCGAACCAAATCCCTGCACATTAGAATGTCCGCGAATCGGCATTGTTCCAGTACCTTCTTTTCCTGCATTGCCAGTCAAGAGTGCAGTATTGGCAATACTAAACACATTATCCACAGCATTAGAATGCTGCGTAATTCCCATCGCCCATGCGAAGATTACTCGTTGCGAAGTCCCAATCATCTTTGCAGCAATTTCGATTTCCTCCCGTGATACTCCACAAGTATTCAGTATCTCTAACCAATTTAGCGATCGCACCTCTTCGATTACTGCTTCCCAATCTTTAGTATATTGTTTTAGAAAGTCATAATCAACGAGATTATTCTCAATTAGAGCCTTTTGGATTCCCAGAAAAACCGCAGTATCACTACCTGAAATTGGCTGGATATAATGAGAGGAAATATCTGAGCCTTTGAGAAAAGATTTAATCGGATAAGCAGGAGAAGCGAATTTAACCAAGCCAACTTCGATCAGAGGATTAATAATAATCACCTTACCTCCGCGATCGCGCAGTTGAATTAACTCATTCATCAAGCGAGGATGATTTGCAGGTGCATTGGAGCCAATCAGTACGATACAATCGCTCTGTTTGAGATCTGCGAGACTAACCATCGATGTACCCGATCCAAACATTTGCTTTAATCCAACGGTAGAAGGCGCATGGCATAGATCGGAGCAGTCGGCAAGGTTATTTGAGCCAAGCGATCGCATCAGTAATTGCAAGAGATAAGCGGCTTCATTCGATGAACGACCTGAACTATACGAGGCAAGGCGTTCTGGTGATTTCTGGAAAGCTGTGACAACAATTTCATAGACTTCTTGCCATGAGATGCGTTCGTAGCGATCGCTATTAGCCCGTTTAATCACTGGAAAGCTCAAACGACCTAAGCGATCTGCTTCCATAGAACTTAATTTTTGTAGTTCCGATATTGGATGACGCTCAAAAAAATGATGGGAAATTGGCTCCATTAATTCTGAGGCGATCGCTTCGACACTTTTAGCACAGCGCTGCAAATTCTCTTCATCCTCATTCTGAAATCCACCTTTTTGCCCGCCTGTCCCCCATGCACAAGATAGACAAGCACTCTTATGCAATAGCGTTTTCCATAGCAATCCACCCTTCAGATTCAGTGTTTTCTCTGCCCAATAGCCTATAACGGGCAAGCCACCACCCATTTCAGGTTGTGCAGATGTGATCGGTGTTTCCGAATGTGTTAAGTCAGCCATGTTTTTGTGAAAAAATTTAGCTCAGACAAAATCTTACACTTAGCAAGGAATAATAATTTTAAAAATACAGTGCTATTTTTAAAATTATTACAAAGCAACCTATATAAAATAAAATGAGTTATGAAAAGAAGAAAATAAGCAAAGCAATCAAGATCCTCAAACAGTACAAAAGACTCACA
This sequence comes from Pseudanabaena sp., assembly GCA_044354985.1. Lineage (GTDB taxonomy): Bacteria > Cyanobacteriota > Cyanobacteriia > Pseudanabaenales > Pseudanabaenaceae > Pseudanabaena. Next base: position 19,569 of record JBIKYZ010000057.1, read on the forward strand.
AAAAAGTATCAAGTAGATGTAGGCATCCAGAGACAAGAGGAGTTAGATGATATGATAGGGGCAGGCTCTATAAAATCCACTAATTTACCTGCAAAGTTATCTAGAGAATTTCCAACAGAATATAAAGAGCTTACCTTAGGCGAGTTAGAAAAGTTACTGAACCAGCTATAGCAACATCTTTTACAACTATAGGCTATTAGAAATGATTACACTTGAGTCAACTAATTTAACAAGGCTGGTATCCCTATTTAAATCTGTGCCAACTGATGGAGAGCTTTATGCCGATGCTTACTATCAGGAAATAGCCGATCGCTTGTTTCAGCAAGGGAATGAAGGCTGGCTATATCTAGAAAAAATGCTTCCATCCTATGATCAGCAATCTCGCGACAATCCTTTGGATTTATTGTGCCAAGCGAGGGTAAGAGCAATTTTATTTGCTTTATCTCAAGTTAAGTCTCCTCGTAAAAAAGCAGAAATCAATGGACTATTAGAAAGTTATTTAGAAGATTTTCGTCCAAATATTGTTGCTGAAGCGATCGATGGTCTGCGTCACCAAAAAGCAAGAAAATATAATATTCGCGTTTTATCACTTTTGAATCACCCATCTCCTTTTGTGCGTGGTAGTGTTTTGCGCTTTTTCGCAGATCTCTATCCAGAACAGGCTTTACCGATTCTCTTAAGATCATTAGATGATATTGATCCAATTGTCCGAGAAAATGCAGTAGATGAGTTAGGAGATCTAGGTGAGGAAGTTGCCATTAATCCGTTAAAAAGATTGCTTGAGAAAGAAGAAAATCAGAATGTCCGAGAAGCAATTGGTACTGCTTTAGAAAGCTTGTTGGATATAGAATAGGACTTACGCAGTAGCCCTGCACTCAAGTGCGGGCTAAAAGCTAAAACCCGCTGAAACGGGTTGAATTTCTTCAGTCGGTTTCAACCGACTGAAGATTCTAGCCAAGAAATTTAGTTCTTGATAACTTCTCAAACATGCTCTAATGGACCTTGCTATACCGATCGCTTGAGTGTCACGGCAAAAGTACTTCCCTTACCCACTTGGCTAATCACATGAATACTTCCTTCCATTTTCTGCACCAATTCATTGGCGATCGCCAGCCCTAGTCCCGTACCAGAAATATCGCCATCTGCTTGTCTGCCGCGAAAATTACGCTCAAATAAGCGGGGTAGATCAGCATCAGGAATCCCCACTCCCGTATCTTGAACATAGATATAAACCGTGTCAGGCTTCACATCTGCACCTAATAGAACATATCCATGTTCAGGCGTGTACTTGAGTGCATTCTCCGCCAAATTACCGATCGCTTCTCTTAGTCCTGATTCATTGCCTAATACTTTGGGTAAATGAGAAGGAATATTGGATAAAAATTGAATATTGCGATCTTGAGCGATCGCACTGGCAAAATTAGCGATCGCTTCCAAAATTCCGTTTAGATCTACAGGTGCAAGATCTATAGTTGCCGCAGGTAATAAGGCTTTTTCATGTTCAGCTTGCGGTAGTAGCAATGGCGCAGGGCGATCAGCTTCACTAAGCAGATCTTGAATATGTTGAGTCTCGCGCAAAATCCCCGTTACAAATTTTTGATTAGGATCTGACTCAACGATGCGCCGTGATAAAAGTTGAGCAAAAGTGCGAATTGCTGTCAGAGGATTGCGAAGTTGATGTAATAAAGAAGCAAAAAAATTGCTTTGCTCTTCATAATGGCGCTGTTGGTTAGCGACTAACCATTGATTGCGACGGTCTAAAGCGCAGGCGATCGCTAAAGTATTGGCAATTTGTTGAATTTGCGATTGTTCATAATCAAACCAGTCCCGATCTTCCCGTCCCGTCATCAAAAAGCCTAAAATTGCCTCTTCATAAATTAAGGGCAAGATAAAGCGACGTTGTCTCACCAAACCACTAGCCCCCATCGACAAAATAGGATAATTCTCAGCCGCAAAAGCCTCTGGTAAAGCGATCGCCCCTTCTTCTGGAAACACAGCAACTTCGATCAAGTTGGGCGGCATCCCATCTGCGACATTTTCAGTAATATACATAGCGCTAGCTACTGCACCCAAGCTCTGGGTCAGTAAAATAATTTGCGATCGGGCTAGGGCGATGAGGTCAGGACTCGCGGAGAGCATGGTTTCAGGATATTTTGGTATTCTATTTTTGATTTTTTTCCTGTACTTTAGAGTTTATCTTACTCCCTTCCCACCCAAAGAATAGGCGTTATAAAGTGAATAATTAGGCGTGGGCGGCGTAGCCCC
>JBIKYZ010000052.1:0-23158 GCA_044354985.1 Pseudanabaena sp.
CAGCGCTTTACTAAGTTAGCTTGGTTCTATAGGTTTGTCAACCCCTTTTTTAAGAAAGTTTTTGAAAGCCTTTCGCTTGATGCCTCTATCCCTTGCGGTAGAAGGATTGTAGACTCTAAAAAGTTTTAGGATTTAGGCAATGCTGCTTCAATAGATTTAGTTACAAGTGCTTGTACTGCTTCTACACCTTCCCAGCCTCTGATCTCGGTAACCTTCTTTTCTAAATTTTTATAAGAGCGGAAAAACTCGGCGATTTCTTCGAGTCGGTGGGGATGGATGTCTGCAAGAGTTTTGACATTTGTATAGCGAGGATCTTTATCAGGAACACAAAGGATTTTTTCGTCGCGATCGCCACCATCGATCATGATTAGCATCCCAATAGGACGTGCGGGAATAACACAACCGGGAAATGTGGGTTGATCCATAATCACCATGCCATCAAGAGGGTCACCATCGTCAGCGAGGGTGTTGGGGACGAAACCATAGTCATACGGATATTGGACTGAGGAGTAAAGGACGCGATCAAGAGCGAAAGCGTTGAGGTCTTTGTCGAATTCATATTTGTTTTTGCTGCCCGCTGGAATTTCGATTAGGACATTGAGGATGCCTGCTTTGGGTTGTGGGGGAATACGTGATAAGTCCATTGGTGACTCCTTATGATTAGTTTTTGGGTTTTTGTTGTTTTTATGCAGATGCTAGCCACGTAGACGATCGCAGGCTGCCTAGAAAAAGTATAGCGATCGCAAGTACCGTTAAGCCATAAATCATCATTGACTTTGTGAGATTAGCTAGTTTGTAAAAATCTGCCTCCTTGGGGCAAACTTTTACAAACTATTTAGGGTTGATATATCTGGGGTATAGCCTGAATTTTGGAGTCCAAAGACGTACAAGGAATTTTGAAAAGTGTTATAAGACAATACTTTTCAAAATTCCTTGTTTATTGTGTTTTAAGGTTAATTAGTTAAGCTGATATTCACGTTAAGAAAAGTATGCTTTACTGTGATGCATGTGAAGTGTGAGGATGTGCATGGTTTTGCAGCAAGAAGCTCGGTTCCCTATTGGTGTGTTTGATAGCGGGGTTGGGGGACTTACGGTTTTACAGGAAGTTCATCGCCAATTGCCTAATGAATCTGTGGTTTATTTCGGTGATACGGCAAGATTGCCCTATGGAAAGCGATCAGCTTCGGAAATAATTGAGTATGTATATGAGATTTTGCACTGGATGCAGTCTGAACAAGTCAAGATGGCTATCATGGCTTGTAATACCAGTTCGGCATTGGCGCTAGATATAGTGCGAAAGGACTTTGATTTACCAATTTTGGGTTTGATTTTGCCAGGGGCTCGAGCAGCTGTGGGCAAAGGCAAACGGATTGGGGTAATTGCAACAACCGCGACTGTAAGGAGTGAAGCATATGTAAGGGCGATTTGTGAGAGCGATCCCCAAGCACAGGTTTTTCAAGTAGATTGCCCTGAATTTGTACCTTTGATTGAGTCCGATCGCATTCATGATCCCTACACAATGCAAGTAGCAAGGCAATATTTACAGCCACTTATCGAAGCAAATATTGATACTTTGGTTTTAGGATGCACGCATTACCCCCACTTGTCAGGAGTTTTACGTCAAATTTTGCCGCCCCATGTGGCTCTGGTAAATCCTGCTTCTTATGTGGTAAGGGCTGCAAGTCAAGAATTAGATCTAATGGGTTTGAAATGTTTAGATAATCGTAGCGATCGCGCTCGAACCAGATTTTTTGTGAGTGGGGAACCAGATCGGTTTGCTCAAGTTTCGCGCCGCTGGCTAGGAAAGTTACCTTTGGTGGAAAAAGTTTCTCTATCTCCTGTAGAATTGCTGTCTTAAAGTACATCGACATAATTAAAACCTCAGACACAAAAATGTACCGCTCGCTGCGTGGGCAGTATATTTTTCACGTTTTTTAGGGTTTTATGTTTACCTTAGCGACTTAGAGCTCTCTAGTCAATTTGATGGGAGTAATCTTTTGAATCAACGTTACAAACGATATCTACCGCTAGTTTTGGGCTTTACAGCTGTATGTATGAGTACACAAGCTGTTAATGCCCAAGTTGATTTTGATTTGCCAAAGCAAGATACTAACCTCCAAGCACAACTACCATCTACGATTCAGCAACTACAGCTCCGCAAAGTGCAAGTTAGTTCTGATGGATTAGTTTTACAGATCAATGGCATTCCCAAGATGAGTGCATCGCGGGTGGCTAATCCTGATCGCATTATTTTAGATTTACAGGCTACAGAAGTAGCGCCGTGGATACACAACTCTCTAGTAGCTGTAAATCGCTATGGGGTAAGACAAATTAGAGTGGCACAGTTTCAAAAGTCGCCAGCGATCGCTCGGTTAGTTTTTGATCTGGATAATAATAGTCTTGCCAGTTGGCAAAGTTCTTTCGATCAAGCCCGTGGCTTATTGGTACTTCGCCCCATAGGACTACCAGCAACATCAAATAATCCCAGTAATTTACCAGTGACAGGTTCGCCTGTAGCTAACAACAATTTACCGACAACTATTGATGGTTTGTCATTTAATGGTTATGGGCAACTGGTAATTCAGGCTAGTCGAGCGATCAGCTATCGTACTAGCCTAGATTTAGCAACTAATACTTACAATGTCACAATTCCTTCAACTCGGATTTCATCACAGTTACGCCGCCCAATTTTAGGATCTAATAGTCCTATTGAGCAAATTCGTCTCAATCAGGTAGGCGATGCGGTGATTGTTAGTGTGAAAGCGCTTGCAGGTTGGCAAATTCGCGAAACAGCGAGAACCAATCCACAGGCAATTTCCTTGCAGTTGGAAAGTGTTGGACAAGTCGCAACAAGTAATCCTCAAAATCCGCGATCGCAAATTCAGCCTAGCTATAGTAATAATACTGGTCGTCAGTTAGTTGTGATTGACCCTGGGCATGGGGGACCAGATGTGGGAGCTACCAGAAATGGAATTTACGAAAAAGATATTGTGCTGGCAATGAGCAAACAGCTCGGCAGGATATTGCAGCAGATGGGATATTCTGTAATGTATACGCGCACTGAGGATATTGATCTCGACTTAGAGCCCAGAGTGCAGATAGCAGAGAATGCTAGAGCAAGTGCATTTGTAAGTGTTCATGTAAATTCTTTAGATGCAAGTGCCTCTCAGGTCAATGGGGTTGAAACTTATCATGCTCCAGGTGCGTCTCTAGGAAAGAATCTTGCAGAATTAGTACATGAGCAAATTATTGCTAGTACGGGTACAACTGACCGTGGTGTGAGGTCAGCTAGATTTCATGTGATTGTCAAAACTTCGATGCCTGCAATTCTGGTGGAAACTGGATTTATTACAAATCCATCAGAAGCTGCAAGATTGGTCAATAGTGCCTATCAGGAGCGGATGGCAGATGCGATCGCCAAAGGGGTCGATCAATTTTTAAAATCTTATCGTAGATAAATAGTGGGACGATCACTCTAATCTAAGTCAATAATCCTTCAAAAATCAATTCGTTTAGCTCATCTTTTGGATCTTTACACCATTGGGAGAAATATTTTGCGATATCGACAACTAGCAGTCGGAATTTTTATGACCATAGCTACCAGCTATGGAATACCTGTATTGGAGCAATTGCAAGCACAGTCGCTAAATACAGCGAATCAATCTGATGCAATAAAGCTAAAGAATATTCGACCTGCTATCAATGGCTTGATGTTGAATATGAATGCCAATCCCCAGATCCGTATACAAAGAGAAGATAACCCCTCTCGTCTGATCTTAGATCTGCAAAATACTTCCTTAGCAAAGGAATTACATCAAGCCAATGTGCCAATCAATCGTTTTGGAGTCAAACAGGTTAGAGTAGCCCAATTTCAAAGAAGCCCTGAAATCACTAGGTTAGTTTTTGACTTAGATAGTAACGATCCCAACAGCAAAATTGCATGGAAAAGTCAGTACATTGCTGCAACCAACACGCTTTTACTCAGCCCAGAAAATCAAGTTGCTCAAGCAATCCCCATTGACTCCAATCCTACAAGTCCTAGCCCCACGCCAATTAACCCTCCAAGTACAATATCAAGCCCTGCTGTGATTGAAAGGTTGAGTTTTAGTAATACTGGACAATTGCTAATTTTTGCCAACCAACCATTCAACTATCAAACAAGACTAGATCGTACCTCTGGAATATTCAACATAATTGTTACCAACGCCAAAATTTCGCCTAATCTGCAACGCCCCAGTCTCACAGCTAATAGCCCAGTTGAAAGAATTCGGCTCTCACAAGTTGGCAACTCCGTCGAGATTGGAATTAAAACTATCCCAGGGTGGCTGATACGCGATACCCCACGCCTAAATAATCAACAAGTTCAATTACAGGTTTCGTTAAATAGTAATACACCTTTTCCCAATAATCAAAATCCTTTACCAAACAATAATCCTTCTATCCCCAATCCACAGAATACAGGCGATCGCCGTCGAGGCGTGATCATAGTCGATGCAGGGCATGGCGGACGTGACCCAGGTGCTATCGGCAATGGCATACAGGAAAAAGATGTTGTCTTACCCATCAGCATCAACTTAGGAAAAGCCCTGCAAAATATGGGTTACACCGTTTATTATACTCGTACTAATGATGTGGAAATTGATTTGGAGCCGCGTGTAGCTCTTGCTGAAAGAGTTAATGCCGATGTGTTTGTAAGTATTCATGCTAACTCTTTGGCTTCTCGAAACAATAGTGTTAATGGGGTAGAAACCTTTTTCGCCCGTGGTTCGACACTTGGGAGAGAGCTAGCTAGCAACGTACAGTCACAGATCATATCAGCGACTGGTGCAACCGATCGCAATGCCAAAGCCGCAGGTTTTTATGTGATTTCCAAAACGTCGATGCCTGCAATTTTAGTTGAGACTGGTTTTGTCACTAATCCTACTGAAGCTAGGAATCTCAACAATCCTAATTATCAACAACGGATGGCGGATGCGATCGCAAGAGGTATTGATCAGTTCATGCGCGTACGTGGTAGATAAGAAATAAGGGCTGCGCTAATGCGCAGCCCTTATTTTTAAGAAGGAGATTTAGAAAATTCTAAAGGAGACTGAGATTTCTGCTGATGCCTAGCATCGGTAATTAACCAATCTAGAGCGGCGGCTTGCAAGTCAATAGTTGCACCTGTTTTGTCAACACAATAGCGACCAAACACTAATTTATCGACTAACCGCACATCAGATAAGCGCGAATACTCGAAAATTACGCTTCGCTCAACCACAGCACCACTACAAACATGACAGTTAGGACCAATCATCGTGGGGCCAATGATGGTCGCTCCATCTTCAATTTGGGTCATACCACCAATATAAACGGGTCCACGGATATCAACTTTGTCCCAGTTCACGGAGACATTTAATCCTGTATAAACTCCTGGCTTAATTTCATGCCCAGGAATATTCACGTTTTTAATTTTGTCTGAGAGTACATCTTGGATGGCTTGCCAATAATCGGGAACTTTTCCAATATCGACCCATTGAAAATCCATAGAGATTGCATGGAAAGGCAAATTATCTGACACCAGTTTAGGAAATAAATCACTACCAAGATCAAACTCTACCCCTGAAGGAACATAGTCAAGGATTTCTGGCTCGAAGATATAAATACCTGTATTGATCGTATTGCTAAGCGCAGCTTCAACACTGGGCTTTTCCTGAAACTGCTTAATTCTGCCATCAGAGTCCGTAACTACAACTCCATAGCTCGACACCTGATCCCTTGGCACAGTCTTTGTAATAATCGTAGCCAAAGATTTTTTCTGACGATGCCAGTTCACCGCATAGGTGAGATCAAGATCGATCAACGCATCACCGCAAAGGACAACAAAGGTATCATCAAAAAATGGGGAGAAATCCTGAATTTTTTTGAGCCCGCCAGCCGAACCAAGAGCACTACCTTGGAGTTTGCCATCAATGATGGTTCCTTCAAATGAATAAGCCATCTGTACGCCAAACTTCTGACCATCTCGAAAATAGTTTTCGATCTCTTCTGACAAGTGGCTAACGTTAACCATGATCCGATCAAAGCCATGCTGTCTGAGTAACTCAACTAGAAACTCCATCACAGGCTTTTGCATGATCGGAATCATGGGTTTGGGCATAATATTCGTGATCGGGCGGATTCTAGTACCTTTACCCGCAGCCAAAATCATGGCTTTCATAAATTACATTCTCCTCATCACTACGATTAAATGGTGCTTGTATATCTCTGCAATTTAGTTACTAAAGATATATCGAAGACTCATAAAAATCCGTCTTATCATACCTTGTAAGCAGTCCTAAAAAGTTTAGGCAGGACAAACCAGCAAATCCTTTAGGCTGAGCTGATCGTAAATAAAACTTTTGTAAAGCTCAGTCAACACAATTTAAATATCAATACTACGACTGTTATATAAGCTCATCGCCTTTTCTAGACCATCAGCTAAAATGCTTGTGACCGTAGATTCAGCAAGATCAAAAATTTCAGGCAATATTTTAGTTTCCGCAGTCGAAAAACCTCCTAAAACGTGACTGGTAACATTTTGATTTGCTTTAGACGCGATCGCACCGTCAATATCATTTTTGCCACCGCGCCCAATACCAAGACGAAGCCGAGGAAAGTTTTGTGTACCCAGATGCGAAATTATAGATTTCATGCCATTATGTCCACCTGCTGAGCCTGATGGACGCAATCGCAATTTTCCCAGCGGTAAATCCATATCGTCATAGATAACCAAGATATTTTCAGGATTTCCCTTAAACCAGTCAGCACAGGCTCGCACAGACTGTCCTGAGACATTCATATATGTGGTGGGTTTGAGTAAACGGATTTTACCGCTACTAGCTAGTCGGGGTGATAATCTACCCTCGCCAAAAATGCCATAAAACCGCTTTTCTTTGCCGAGGGAGATACTCCAAGATGTGGCTAATCGATCAACAGCCATAAATCCAATATTGTGGCGGGTGCTCTCATATTCCGCGCCAGGGTTACCAAGCCCCACAATTAGAGAAATAGATTGAGTCTCAAGCATCCGAGGCAGTTACTACTTCCTTAATTTCTTCTGAAGATGTAGCTACAGAGACAGCTACTGGAGTGGCTATATCAGAGATTACTGGTTCAGGAGATTTCTCTGCAATGGTTGCAGGCTGCTCTAAGCGATCAGCTTCACGCTTAAATTCAGATTCAAATTCACGGGAAGCATCTTGAAACCCTTTAATGGCTTTGCCCATACTGCGACCGATTTCTGGCAGCTTTTTTGGACCAAATATCAAGAGTGCCACAAGCATGATCAGAATCATTTCAGGCAAGCCAATACCAAAAATATTCATTAAGAATGTCCTTTTTTGTAGAAAATAAAACTATTAACAGTAATTGCTGCGATACCAACAATTCTAGTTTATGGAACTAAGGTTAGGGTTCTTAGGCTCTGGGAGTCTGAAAACCCTAACCTTGGTTTGGATAATGCAAATTTCTGAGATATATACATTAAAGGCACGCAAAGCGTGCCTTTAATGTATATATCTCAGAATAGCTAGGAAATTAGCCGCCCCAGTTGAGGTTAACACCATCAAGGATCAATGATGCGTTGTACAACTGGAGGATGATTACCAGAAACACAAGAAACAAACCCATGAATACAGCCATGAGAGGTGTAGTTCCCCAACCACGAGAAACCTTACCGTATTCTGCATTTAGTGGTCTAAGGATATCGCCAAGCCAAGTACGTTGTGACATAACTTTGTGTTCTAAAAAGGGTTGTTACAAAATAGTATAATTGTAATTAAGGATAACTCAAATCATTGGTTCAATTCATGGAAAATGCAACTTCGATCGCGGTGACTGTCGCCGTATGTGTGATCTGCCTAACGGCTTATGCGATATATGTGTCTTTTGGACCACCAAACAAGGGATTAGTCGATCAGTTTGAAGAGCACGAAGATTAATATAGCTAAGCATTACAATCCGAGACCTAGCTAGTCGATAACAAGTTGATCAAAAATGTTTAACAATTTTCGACTTACTTATGATGTTTTAGAGGTGTCGGCTGTCTATGAGATCGCCGACAATGCCTGCAATGGTGCAGTTGTGTTAATGAGCGGGATGGTACGCAATCAAACAGGGGGAAAAGCCGTTGATTATTTAGACTATCAAGCTTACGAGTCCATGGCTTTACAAGTTTTTCAAAATATTAGCGATCGTTGCCATCAGAAATTTCCAGATATTACTGAAGTTGTCATTCATCATCGGCTCGGTAAGCTTAAAATTGGCGAAATTAGCGTTTTAGTCGCCATTGGTTCACCGCATCGGGCTGAAGCGTTTGAGGCTTGTCGTTATGCGATCGACACTTTAAAAACTGATGCGCCGATCTGGAAAAAAGAATTTTGGCTTGATGGAGTAAGCAGTTGGGTAAATTGCCCCGTATAGCAAAAAGACGCAAAGCGACTTTTTGGTTTGGAGTTTTTGATGCTGCTAGAAAAATCTTTTTTTGCTCGTCCAGCTTACGAAGTTGCGCCTGAACTATTGGGATGCACTTTAGTAAGACGAATTGACGGACTTGAATATCGGGGAATTATTGTCGAAACTGAAGCCTATGACGCGACCGATCCAGCTTGTCATGGCTATCGACGCAAGACTGAACGTAATCGAGCAATTTTTGGCTCACCCTGTACAGCTTATGTCTATCTAATTTATGGTATTTATCACTGCGTCAATATCGTCACCGATCGCGAAGATTTTTGTAGTGCAGTCTTAATTCGCGCAATCGAATGCGATCGCTTACCGAGTTGGCATAATCCTAAAGACAAGCCCCATCGCGCAGGAGCAGGACCGGGCAAACTTTGTCGCTTGTTAAAAATTGATCGCCAGCTAGACGGTATTACTTTGCATTCAGATTTCGACTTATGGTTAGAATCGCGATCGCCTAATTTTAGTGAACAAATTTGCCAAACCACCAGAATCGGTATTACACAAGGAGTTGAGATTCCTTGGCGTTGGTATTTAAGCGATCGCACGTCTGTATCGAAAAAAAACAGACAATAGAAGCATCGGCGCATCGCGCTGCCTCTATTATCTGTTTTTCATGTTCTGCAAACATATTGATAACTTTAGAAATAACCTTTTCATAACTTTTGCATAAAGAAATATTGAATCTAGGAAGTAAGATGCTTACATGAAATAAAAAATTACAGTTGAAAAGCAAAACAAAGCTTGGTTTGAATGAATTAATTTTTAAACAAAAAAGTAGTTTTTCACCTTAATAGTTTTTTAGAATTGTCCATTCTGAGACATATCTAGACAATTAAATTAGATTAATAATTTAATTTTTAATTAATAATTTATTAGCTCAATTCAGATATTTTTTGTGCATCGTAGTTGGGAAAAAGGAGAACAAGCCATGCGTATTGAAGTAATGCAACCAACAGGTAATCTTAATGCAACCAGTACTAACCATTTTCGGCAGCAAGCTAACAGTGTTTTAGATCGGAAACCTGATGTTTTGCTTATTGACCTAAAACATTTAAAACAGATGGATAGTTCAGGATTGGGGGCTTTAATTTTTGTTTTGAGAAGCGCTAAGGCGATAGGCTGTAAGTTTGCTCTCTGCTCAATCAGCGAATATATCGACTTTTTGCTAGAAGTAACCTCAATGAAGGCTTTATTTGATGTATTTGAAAATCGCAGCCAATTTGAACATTCTTTGAAAAAAGTCTAAAGAAGTCTTCAAAATCCTTTTAAATACCCCAAAAGAGACAGGTCGTAAAGCCCCTAGTCTCTTTTCCTTTTTTATATTTGCTTATACAGAAGTGGTTCCCTTAAGTAGTACCAAAACATTAAATGGCTAAGCCATTTAATGTTTTGGTACTACTTAGGAATGAAAATTAATTAAAACCAAAATTTGTTGAGGAGGGCTTCGCCCGCCCCAACAAATTTTGGTTTTAATTGTATAAGTTAATTAATTTTCATTCCTTAAGGGTTTGGTATTTAATTCACAGAAGTGTTATCACACTTTTATTCACTGGTAAGCAGCTAAGCAAAATTAAAAACACAAATCCAAAATCTGTAGCGCCCGCTTAATTGAAAACCAAACCCTGTAAGGGGTTTAAAAGCACAAAATGGCTATGCCATCTTATGTTTTGGTATAATCTTCTGGTGGGAAAAGAGAGTGCAAGCTATTGATAAGCCATATTTGCGATCGCTATCTAACAAATCGCTACAAATATTGTTAAAATTTCCCCATCGTAACTGACTGATCAATGGGATCAAACAAATTATGGAACCTAAAGAAGACAATGTTGAAGCGATCGCAGAAGATCTAGCAGAAACTGTAAAGCCAGTGACAACTACTCCTGAGACAACAGCAGTGACAGCCGTTTCGACCTCCGTCGATGACTCACTCAAAATTAGCTACGATCTTTGGGAAAAAGTCAAACAGCTTTGGGAGGAATACTTTGGTGAAGGGAAGAAATCTAACCTCACTTTAGCAATCATCATTATCATTACTATTCCTCTATTGATCGCCACCTCAACACTTGTAGACTTCTTAAATAAACTACCTGTGTTACCTAGCGTGTTTGAATTAGTTGGGTTTGGCTACTCAGTATGGTTTGTCTATCGATACCTATTACTTGCCGATACTCGCAAAGAGCTAGTTGATGGACTCAATGCATGGAAAAACAAAGTTTTTGGCTAAATAACTAATCTTCTGACAAGGGGGTTAGTCCCCTTTGTCTATAAGCGTGATGTTTAGAGCTAGGATATTAGCTAAAGTAAAGCAAAATCAAAAATTGTTAAGCTGTTTACTAAGCAGTCTTGGGAAGTGAAGAGGTATATACGTCAAGCATGGGCAAAATTGTAGGTATTGACTTGGGTACGACAAACTCTGTGGTAGCCGTTATGGAAGGTGGCAAACCCATAGTGATTGCAAACTCAGAAGGTAGCCGCACCACCCCCTCCGTTGTGAGCTTTACTAAAGATGGTGAACGTCTTGTCGGACAAATGGCGCGTCGGCAAGCGGTACTAAATCCTGATAATACCTTTTATTCTGTCAAGCGCTTTATCGGACGAAAACATAGTGAACTCTCGGCTGAAACTAAGCGTGTTCCCTATACAATCCGTCGAGACGATCAAGGCAATATCAAGTTACGTAGTTCTAGGCTTGAAAAAGATTTTGCCCCTGAAGAAATTTCGGCAATGATCATCCGTAAACTCGTAGATGAAGCGAGTCGATACTTGGGCGAGCCTGTAACGGGTGCAGTAATTACGGTTCCTGCTTATTTTAATGACTCGCAAAGACAGGCCACTAAGGACGCTGGCAGAATTGCGGGGATTGAAGTTAAGCGAATTTTAAACGAGCCGACGGCTGCATCGTTAGCCTATGGCTTAGATAAAAAAACTAATAAGAAAATTTTAGTATTTGATCTTGGTGGCGGCACATTTGATGTGTCAGTGCTAGAAGTTAGTGACGGCTTATTTGAGGTAAAGGCAACAACAGGCGATACGCAATTGGGGGGTGATGATTTCGATCGCCAAATTGTGAATTATCTGGCTGAAGAATTTTTAAAATCTGATGGTGTGGATCTCCGTAAAGAGCGGCAAGCTCTGCAACGTCTCACCGAAGCTGCGGAAAAAGCCAAGATTGAACTTTCAACGGTGGGAGTTACTGAGATTAATTTGCCATTTATCACGGCGACAGCAGAAGGCCCATTACATTTAGAAACTAGTTTAAAGCGATCGCAGTTTGAGCGCTTAAGTGCAGATTTATTAGAGCGTTTACAAATTCCCCTTGATCGTGTGTTGCGCGATGCTCAAATTAGTCCTCGCCAAATCGATGAAGTGGTCTTAGTGGGCGGCTCGACGCGCATTCCTGCGGTACAGGAAATGGTAGAACGTGCGATCGGCAAACCACCTAGCCAAAGTGTAAATCCTGATGAAGTTGTGGCGATCGGTGCTGTGATTCAAGCAGCGATTTTATCGGGCGAAATTAAGGATGTGTTGCTGCTCGATGTCACACCTTTATCGTTGGGTGTCGAAACTTCGGGCGGTGTAGTCAAACGTTTAATTCCCAGAAATACGACGATCCCCTGTCGCAAAATGGAATTATTTACCACTGCTGAAGACAATCAAACTTCTGTGGAAATCCACGTAATCCAAGGCGAGCGTGATCTTGCGGAATATAACAAGTCTTTGGGACGCTTTAAATTAAGTGGACTTGATCCACAACCTCGTGGCGTAGCTCAGGTTGATGTCACTTTTGATTTAAATACCGATGGTATCTTGGCAGTGACCGCTAGCGATCGCCGCACTGGAGTTGAACGCCGTGTCACGATCAAGGGTGCTTCGACCTTGGATGAAAAAGAAGTACAGCGCATGGTCACAGAGGCCGAGCAATTTGCAGATCGAGATCGCGCAAAACGAGAACGCATCGAAAAATTAAATCGAGCTGACAATCTCGCAGTTGGGGCAGAGCGACAACTGAAGGAATTAGCTCTGAACTATGGCTATAAACTCAGTTACGAACGCCGCAAACAAATTGAGGGATCAATTAAAAAACTTAGAGATGCGATCGCGAAAGAGGATGATGCCCTAATTGATCGTTCTCAGTCAGAGTTGCAAGAGGCCCTCTATGCATTATCAACTGAGCTCTATGCTGAAGATGATGAATATTACGACGATGAGGATGACGATCTATTTGGGGGCATCCTTGAGAGTATCGGTAGTTTTGCGAGCCGCAATAAACGCGGTAAAGATGAAGACGATCGCCGTCGCCCGAATACACGTGTTTCCTACGATGACGATGACGACTGGATGTAAATAAAAAGAGGGTGCTCAGCGCCCTCTTTTTATTTTTGAGAAGATGTTAGCCAATAGGTTTGCATTAATCCTTTGCCCTTGACTTCGATCGCACCACGCTCGACTAGCTCAAATTTATGTTTGAGCAGTTCATAGGTAGCAGCCGTCACTTGAATTTTGCCAACTTCACTGTGGGACTCCATCCGACTCGCCACATTCACCGTGTCACCCCAGAGATCGTAAATAAATTTTTGCGTTCCGATTACCCCAGCAATTACCGCACCAGTATGAATACCGATCCGGATTTGGAGTGGTTTACCAGTCAATTTGCGAAGTTCATCCACTTTTTCAACCATATCTAAAGCCATAGCCGCGATCGCCTCTGCATGATTTTCTGTAGGAAGAGGAATACCACCTGCCACCATATAGGCATCCCCGATGGTTTTGATTTTTTCTAAGCCATAGGTTTCGCAAAGGGTATCAAAATTAGAAAAAATTAGATTCAGCAGATCGACCAACTCCTGAGGAGAGAGTTCTGAGGACATTTTAGTAAAGCTAACCAGATCGGCAAAAAGAACCGTAACCGACTCAAAGCTATCGGCAATAACTCCATTAAATTGTTTAAGGCGATCAGCGATCGCTTTAGGCAAAATGTTTAATAATAATTTCTCAGATTTTGCTTGCTCACTATGAAGAGCTTCCTCGGCAAGTTTGCGCTCAGTAACATCATCAAGTACACCCAAAATACCAATGGTCTTACCCTCTGCATCAATAATTGGCAACTTACTAATATCCAGCCATATTGATTTTCCTGACTTGTCTGGATTTAGCTTACGTTGAATTACATGCATTTCAGGAATATTCGATGCCATTATTTGCTGATCATGAGTCCGAAATATATTTGCCAAGTCAGGATTTCCAATTAGATCGTAATCAGTTTTACCTACTACACTTTCTGGAGTCTCTAATTGAGCATACATTGCCCAATTTTTATTACAGCCTCGGAAAACTAGATTGGTATCTTTCCAGAAAATCTGTTGCGGAATACTGTCAATGATTAATCGCAAATAAGTTTTTTGTTCTTCGAGAGCTTGTTCTGCTCTCACGCGAGCCGTAATATCTTGAAAACTCCATACACGTCCAATAATCTGATTACCAATTCTCTGTGGACGGGAATAGCGTTCCAATACTCGGCCATCAGTAAGTTCCAGCAAATCATAACTTTCATGTTCAGGATGACGATAGAAATCTTGCGATCGTAGCATAAATTCTTCAGGGTCTATCATCATTTTCGCTAAAAATTCCAATCTGAGGTCAGAATCATTTATGGATAAAATCTCTGGAGATAGCGAGAACATATCAACAAATCGCTGGTTATAACTATTAATATGACCAAGTTGATCCACCGCAACTACGCCATCAGCGATCGATTCAAAAGTAGCTCTTTGCAAACTCACAAATTCTTCAAGAGTAGACTCTATTTTTTTTCTTTCCGTAATATCAATTCCAATCGATAGAACCTCTACCAACCTTCCAGAATCATCCAAAATAGGACAGTTCGCCCAAGATATCCAAACTTCCTCTCCATCATTGCGAATATTTTGACTTTCTTGAAACATAGAAACTTGAGGAGCCTTAGTACTATTTCCCATCCAGTTCAGCAAATCAGAAATAGTTGTATCATCACTATCTTTAATAATTGTTCCACTAATATTTCTACCAACCATCTCATCTTGATTATGAAATCCAAAGAAGGTTACTCCATATTCATTAATAAATTTAATTGTGCCCGCTATATCTCTCCGTAAAATGATGCAATTTGCCGCTTCAACAAGGGTACGGTATTTAGTCTCACTGGTTTTCAAATCAGAAGTACGTTGTTCTACCCAAATTTCCAATTCTTCTTTGCTTTGGGCAAGCGCCGTAAAAGAGATTTGCAATTGTTGAGCCATTTGATTAAAAGAATCAGCCAAAATTGATAGCTCTCTAACATTCGCTGTTTGAATAGGTTTGTAAGGCTGACCAGTGGCAAGATCGGCGGATGCCGAGAGATTTGCTAGCAAATGCGAAGCATCAATTAGTTTCTCTACGGGTTTAGCAATCCATTTTGAAGTGTAGAAGCCTGTCACACTAGCTAAGATAAAAGCCAAAGCACATAACACAATTGTGTTGCGGGTATTGATGTTAATGCGATCGCGAAAGTCTTGTTCCGATACTGCCACAATCATTAACCAATCTAGTCCCTGCTCGTTTCGCAATCTCGTAATCTGGACATATTGAGCCGCTCCTTCCCATTGCATTTGTATCTGTAGATGCTTGGGAATATCGGCGGAATTTGGATGCTTTTGTTGGAGATTTTGAAAAATCAATCGCAGTAAAGGATTTTGACTGTTATTTGCATGAATGCGTTGTTGTTTTTTATCTATGGAAATATAGGGTGCTTCCGAAGTTGATGAAGCGACGATTTCTCCTGACGGTTCGAGAATGAAAGCTTGCCCTGATTTAGCGATTTTTAGTTGACGCAGAAAGTCTCCTATTTGAGTAAGAGTCAAATCGATCGCAATCACTCCCCGTAAATTACCAGATTCGCTATAGATCGGCAAAGAAGCGGTAATCCCTAAAATCGGACGCGCCACAAATAGATAAATCGGACTCCACACTGCTTGACGAGCCTTGACTGCGCTTTGATACCAAGGGCGATCGCGAGGATCGTAAATATTTGCCTCAATCTGTTTAAGAACTTTTCCTGCATTATCTAATTGATAAATTAGTTTTTGCAGTGAAGCTGACGAATTTGGCAAGAGAGATTGATGTAAGACTAAAGCATTGCCTTCCCTACGCTCGACACCAATAAATTGCCCTTGGGGATTTGCAGCGTAGAAAAAATATAAACTTTGGGCTTGGCGCATCTGTTGCCAAAATATATTATTTAAACTATTTAAATTCTCAAAATTCAAATAGCTGGCTCTTGCCATAGCTCCATAAGATTGCAAAATTTCTAAAGGTGCATCAAAATACCCTCTCACATGGGCTTCAATCGTGTTGGTTACTTCTTGTCCAATTTTGGGAGCTAACTCCTGAGTTGCTTCGCGCCCGTTCTGTACTGATAGCCATCCTGTGATCCCCACCGCCAAAATCACTTGCGACACAAAAGGAACAATCAGCAATATCTTGAGGGACATCTGGCGATCGCGTTGTGATTTGGGATCAGGACGGGCAGGAGCAGGCATACAAAAGCTGCGTAAATAAATCTAGATATCCCCCATAATAAAGTGATCCTCACTTAAAAGTATGAGTCTGCGCCTATTTGCTCAGATTTATTAGCTCAGCATCAATGCATTCCTTATGACTAGTTTGAGACAACTTTAACTTGTTTGGTTTCGTAGCAAGGGCAACAAAAACGGCTCTGAGCATCATTGGATCTACTCAATAGATGAGCAATTCCTTAAAACATCCTACCTAAGGCAGAGATTTATTAGTACAATCCAAGGTAGCGATCGTAACTACCCGATTACGATAAAGCTCACATAATAGTTCTTTAACACCATCCCTCTCAGTCCATGATGAATAGCAACGCACTACCCGTAAAACAAGGTTTGTACGATCCACAATTTGAACACGACGCTTGTGGAGTCGGCTTTATCGTACATAAATCAGGAAAGAAATCCCATGCGATCGTTGAGCAAGGGCTAACGATCTTGGAGAACTTGGAACATCGCGGCGCGTGCGGTTGCGAGACAAATACGGGTGACGGTGCGGGGATTTTGATGCAGATCCCCCATAAGTTTTTGGTGAAAGTCGCGGCAGCAGCAAATATTACCTTGCCAGAGGTCGGTCAATATGGCGTAGGTATGGTTTACGCTTCATCAGATCCTGAAGCTCGTAAGAATGGTAGACAAGCTTTTGAAAAGTTGGTTGAGTCCGAGGGTTTAAAAGTCCTAGGTTGGCGTGATGTGCCGACTGATAATTCCTCCTTGGGAGCGACGGCACAATCGAGCGAGCCATTCATGCAGCAAGTATTTATTTTGCGATCGCCTGATCTTGCCGATGACCTAGCATTCGATCGCAAGTTATTTGTAATTCGCAAACTCGCCCACACCGCAATTCGCGCCACCAATATCGATGCCTATTGGTATCCTTCTAGCCTTTCCTGTCGCACCATCGTTTATAAAGGGATGTTGATGACAGCACAGGTGGGCTTGTATTACGCGGCTGATTTGCGTGATCCCGACATGGAGAGCGCTCTAGCTTTAGTTCACTCCCGCTTTAGTACGAATACTTTCCCCAGTTGGGAGCGATCGCACCCTTACCGCTACATTGCCCACAATGGCGAAATCAATACTTTGCGTGGCAATACTAACTGGATGATTGCGCGTCAGTCGATGTTTGAGTCGGATTTGTTTGGTGATGATATTTCCAAGATCAAGCCTGTAATTAACATCGAGGGCAGCGACTCCACCATTTTTGATAACGCCTTGGAATTATTGGTGCTAGCAGGGCGATCACTGCCTCATGCGGTGATGATGATGATTCCTGAGCCTTGGACAGCCCATGAGTCCATGAGTAATGAGAAGAAAGCCTTTTATGAATATCACTCCTGTTTGATGGAGCCTTGGGATGGGCCCGCCTCGATTGCCTTTACCGATGGCACAATGATCGGTGCCGTGTTAGATCGCAACGGCTTGCGTCCTTCGCGTTATTACGTCACTAAGGATGATTTGGTAATCTTCGCTTCAGAAGCAGGTGTACTGAATATTGCACCTGAAATGATTGAATCGAAGGGTCGCTTGCAACCAGGGCGGATGTTCCTAGTGAATATGAAGGAAGGGCGGATTGTTGCTGATGAAGAAATCAAGCATCAAATCGCTTCCGAGCATCCATATCGTGAATGGATTAATCAGCATATGGTGGACATCGCCAATCTCAAGGATGCCGAAGCGACAGAAATCGAAGCGACTCCACTAACTCAAAGACAAATGGCATTCGGCTATTCCTTTGAGGATTTGCGTTTGCTATTAACACCAATGGCACGCGATGGTGTGGAAGCTGTGGGCGCGATGGGAGCCGATACCCCGCTAGCGATTCTTTCTAATCGTTCTAAGCTTCTTTATGACTACTTCCAACAGTTATTTGCTCAAGTAACCAATCCCCCCATTGATTCGATCCGCGAAGAGATTATTACTTCTGCGGAAACTACGATTGGGGCAGAACGGAACTTGCTCAAGCCTGAGCCAGAAAGCTGTCACTTGATCGAGCTAAAAACTCCAATTCTCAGTGATGCAGAATTTGCGAAGTTGAAGCATATTAACGAAGGTGGTTTTAAATCTGTTAATATTTCCACCTTGTTCGATCCTAAATCTGGTGTAACTGGATTAGAATCAGCGATCGCCGAAATTTGTGCTAAAGCTGACCAAGCGATCGCAGATGGCGTGAATATTTTGATTCTTAGCGATCGCGGTGTTGATCCTGCTAACGCGCCTATCCCTGCATTGCTTGCTGTATCAGGCTTACATCACCATCTCATCCGCACAGGCACAAGAACCAGAGTCGGCTTAGTCCTCGAATCTGGCGAACCTAGAGAAGTGCATCATTTCGCATTATTGATTGGCTATGGTTGCGGCGCGATTAATCCCTATCTTGCCTTTGAAACCATCAAAGACATGATCGATCAACGCCTCTTGGTCAATGTCGATTTCAAAACCGCTTGCAAGAACTTCATCAAGTCGGCAACTAAAGGCGTAACCAAGGTTGCTTCCAAAATCGGTATCTCGACCATCCAAAGCTATCGTGGTGCTCAAATCTTTGAAGCCGTTGGACTCAATCAAGATGTGATCAAGAAATACTTCACTTGGACAGCATCACGCATCGAAGGTGCGGATTTGGAAGTTATCGCTAAAGAAGCGATCGCCCGTCATACCCATGCCTTCCCCGATCGCCCTGCCAGTGGCAACACCCTTGATGTCGGTGGCGATTATCAATGGCGCAAAGATGGTGAGGCACACCTGTTCAGTCCTGAGACTATTCATGCATTGCAAAAAGCAGTACGCGATGGCAATTATGAACTGTTCAAGAAATATTCGGCACTTGTCAACGAACAGAATCAACAACATTTCACCCTGCGCGGCTTGCTCGATTTCAAAGCTCGCGAATCTATTTCCATTGATGAAGTAGAACCGATCGAATCAATCTTAAGCCGCTTCAAAACGGGTGCGATGAGCTACGGTTCCATTTCTAAAGAAGCTCATGAAGCTTTAGCGATCGCTATGAATCGCATCGGCGGCAAGTCCAACACAGGCGAAGGCGGCGAAGATCCCGATCGCTATACATGGACAAACGAGCAAGGCGATTCCAAAAATAGCGCTATCAAACAGGTTGCCTCTGGACGTTTTGGTGTAACTAGCCTCTATCTCTCCCAAGCCAAAGAGATTCAAATCAAAATGGCTCAAGGTGCAAAACCTGGAGAAGGCGGACAACTCCCTGGCAAGAAAGTTTATCCTTGGATTGCCAAAGTGCGCCACTCCACTCCTGGTGTGGGCTTGATTTCACCACCTCCTCACCATGACATCTACTCCATCGAAGACCTGGCTGAGTTGATTCATGATCTCAAGAATGCCAACCGCGCCGCCCGTATCAGCGTCAAGTTGGTATCGGAAGTCGGTGTAGGCACGATCGCCGCAGGTGTTTCCAAAGCTCACGCTGATGTCGTGCTGATCTCAGGCTATGACGGCGGCACTGGCGCATCACCCCAAACCTCGATCAAGCACGCAGGCTTACCTTGGGAACTGGGACTCGCGGAAACACACCAAACCCTCGTTCTCAACAATCTACGTAGCCGTATCGTTGTCGAAACCGATGGACAAATGAAAACAGGGCGTGATGTCGTTATCGCGGCTCTACTTGGTGCAGAAGAGTTCGGCTTTGCCACCGCGCCTCTCGTCACCCTTGGCTGCATCATGATGCGTGTCTGTCATCTCAACACCTGTCCCGTTGGTGTGGCAACTCAAGATCCTCAATTGCGCGAGAAGTTCACAGGCGATCCTGCCCACACCGTCAACTTCATGACCTTCATCGCAATGGAAGTTCGTGAATTGATGGCGAAACTCGGTTTCCGTACTCTTGATGAAATGGTCGGTCGTACTGAAGTTCTCGAAGCCAAGCAAGCTGTCGAACATTGGAAAGCGAAGGGCTTAGACTTCTCCAAGATTCTCTATCAGCCAGAAGTTGGTGCAGATGTCGGTCGCTATTGCCAAATTCCACAGGATCACGGTTTAGACAAGTCCCTTGATATGACTGTGTTGTTGGATTTATGTCAAGCAGCGATCGTTGACGGTGAACCCGTTCAAGAGACTATCCCCATCAAAAACATCAATCGCGCTGTCGGCACAATTCTCGGCAACGAAATCACCAAGCGCCATTGGGAAGGATTGCCCGATGACACCGTGCATCTACATTTCCAAGGTACGGCTGGTCAAAGCTTCGGTGCATTCGTCCCCTCTGGTGTGACGATGGAACTCGAAGGCGACACCAATGACTATCTCGGTAAAGGACTTAGCGGCGGTAAAATCATTCTGTATCCAGACAAAGCTTCTACTTTTGTTGCGGAAGAGAACGTGATCGCAGGTAACGTCGCACTCTACGGCGCAACCAGTGGCGAAGTCTACATTCGCGGCATCGCTGGGGAACGCTTTGCAGTACGCAACTCTGGCGTAAATGCCGTAGTCGAAGGCATCGGCGATCACGGTTGCGAATATATGACTGGTGGTAAGGTAATTGTTCTTGGCTTAACAGGACGGAATTTTGCTGCGGGTATGAGTGGCGGTGTTGCCTACATTCTCGATGATTCAGGCGACTTCGCAACCCGTTGCAATACCTCAATGGTTGGCTTAGAATCTCTCGAAGACCCCGAAGAAATCAAGGATCTGAAGCAGTTGATTCAACAGCATGTTGACTATACAGAGAGTGCGATCGGTGAGCGAGTTCTCGCTGATTGGAATGCGATGCTTCCTAAGTTCGTGAAGGTAATGCCCAAGGATTACAAGCGGGTATTACAAGCGATTAAGGAAGCCTTAGAAGATGGATTGAGTGGTGATGATGCCCTCAACGCCGCCTTTGAAGCCAACTCCCGCGATGTCGCCCGTATCGGTGGCAGCTAAATAACAAGAGGCAAGGGGCTTAAGCCCCTTGTTTTTTATGTGATAATTTAGGCATAGAAAATTTGGTCGAACAAATACGAAGTTTATGAGTAGCCCTGTAACTATTGATGACATCTACAAGCTATTTCAAGCCTCTAAAGAGGAGTACGATCGCCGTGCAGCTGAAGCTGATCGCCGTATGGTAAAGCTAGAAAAAACAGTTGATAGAACGAGTAAGGCTGTTGAAGCACTTACTACAAGATGGGGACATTTTGTCGAAGAGTTAGTTGAACCTGCGGTTTTGCGACTATTTCA
The DNA here is from genome assembly GCA_044354985.1 of Pseudanabaena sp. Lineage (GTDB taxonomy): Bacteria > Cyanobacteriota > Cyanobacteriia > Pseudanabaenales > Pseudanabaenaceae > Pseudanabaena. The sequence goes on from JBIKYZ010000052.1 coordinate 21,255, forward strand.
AGAAAAAGGCATTGATGTAAAAGAAGTACATCCTCGTGCCAGAACTAAGCGTCAAGGTTTTGCAATGTAGATAGATATTCTGGCTGTGGATGATACAGAATTAGTGTTAGTGGAATGTAAGTCACGTTTATCAAAGGATGATGTGGATGAGTTTGTTGAGAAGTTAACGCGCTTTAAAGATTCCTTTTCTCATTACGGCAACTATAAAGCCTATGGTGCTGTGGCAGGAATTGAGATTAATGAGGGGATAGATCGTTATGCCTATCGTCAAGGTTTGTTTGTGATTAAGCCTTCTGGTGATGGTGTGGCGATCGCTAATGATGACGATTTTAAGCCTGTTGCATGGTAGGTCAGGTTTGTTATAGTTTTGTGTTTGTTATAGTTTTGTGTAATGTATTGCAGGCCTAAACATAATGCTTGAGTCAAAGTTGGAACTGCCAGTAAACACAAGTCCTGATTTAGCTACTGATTTATATGAAGTTGATTTTTATGCTTGGACACAGGAGCAGTCAGCACTATTAAGTCGTGGTCAATGGCAGTCTCTGGACATAGAGAATTTGGTGGAGGAAATTGAGTCGTTGGGTAAGCAGCAAAAACAAGAACTTCGCAATCGTTTGGGTGTTTTGATTGGACATTTGCTGAAGTGGGAGTTTCAACCTGAATTGCGCGGTAAAAGTTGGCGGTCAACTATTATCGAACAACGCGATCGCATCAAACTGCATTTAAAAGATAATCCCAGTTTGAAGTCCTATCTCGATGAAGTAGTAATCGAAGCCCATAGACTGGCTCTATCCTTGGTTGTGCGAGAAACGCCTCTCGATTATCCCGATTTACCCTCAGATTGTCCCTATGCGATCGCCCAAATCCTCGATCCTCAATTTCCAGAAGATTTGTTACTGCGCTAATTTCCAACTTTAACCCAGTTCCCTAGAGGGAATGATCCAGATTCCAGATTTTTTAGATAGAGGGGCGATGATTCCAGAAATGTATCCTGAGATTGGTTCACCTGTGGGGGCGGTGGTGGTTGGATATACTGAAGATGATCGCAATCAAGTTTGGTTGAGTGTTAAGCCTAGCGTGTTACAAAAGGCTTTGGTTAAGTTGAGAGTGCCAGTTGTGAGTCAAGTGTAAAATAATTAAAGTTGCCGATTTATTCAAAAATATAGCCAATATGCAAATCAACTTAGTTCCAGTATCTCAGCGTGGTATTTCTTACGGTAGTGAAGTTATAACGCAAGCAATAACTCGATTTAGGAAATTTATTCTAGCAGTTATTATAATTTGTCCAGAAGAAGATTTTGAATTTGAAGGGGAAAAAGCTAGTCCTGACAACATTACACGTGCATGGATAAGTAACACAATAGTTTTATTTAGAGAGATAGGAACTATTGCTCAGGTCACAGGACTAATACATAAAAATGGAACTAATATAAATATCTCAGGCACAGGAGGACATTACGGAAAGGAACTGATGGAATGTCTTAGTCAAAATAATATTCAGCCATGGTTCTATCCCATGCAATCAGTTTTACAACATATAGAAAATTTGTCGGATGATTCATTCAATTTTAATCTTCAGGAAAGTTCTACCTTCAAACGTTTGAAGTATTGGGAACAATTTTTAGTCGATGAAATATTGCCAAACCTTTATACTGAAAGTCTAGGTGTTTTTAGCTTTATGCGACGAACAGGTACTTGGCAAGATTCTTGGAAAGCAAATGATGTAAATACAAAAGATCTTGATGTAGATCAATTAGAGGCGATATTATCTAATACTAATTTGGCTCATCTGGGTAAATAGGTGAAATGGCAAAATAGGAGTAAGTCGTTTTGAATTTTCAGAGATTAAGATGATCAAATTTCCCCTAACCCAATTGCTAGATGAGCAAGCGTGCTATGAATGG
>JBIKYZ010000245.1:0-7338 GCA_044354985.1 Pseudanabaena sp.
AGGGTAGAAAGGTTATGGATGGTTTCAAAGAAAATCTACCTATTGTTTTTGATGAATATCTTCCTAAATGGAACTATAGAGCCATTCCTCAAAATGCATAAGTTATTTATTTTTCATTCCTAACTTTATATTTTTCAGCAAGCCATTGTTTGCCATCATAAAGCGCTGTAAGAGGAACATAACGCAAGATACCATCAGGAGCATAAAGAATGGTTTCTGCTTTGGCTGTAATCAGTTCACTTTCAATCGGTTTAATCAAAACATCATAGAGAGCTTTAGAAGCATCCTTGACATCCTCAGAACCAGCATCAAGCAAACCAGCTCTATATTCAGTGATCAATGATTCGAGCTTAGATTTGGAGATCTTGACGGTGCGATTGATAGGGAGACTATTGGGTGAGAAGAAAATTATTTCCAGTTGATCGCCTAAAATCAAAGGATAAAGTAAGACTGTTCCCTGTGGAATTTGCTTGAGATAGTCAGGAACTTTGTTGATTTCTGCTTTGGGAAGTTGCTGGATCTGCCCCGCAAGGTTTCGATTAAGTTCAGCACCTTTTTCAGTGCTAATCGAGACTAGCTGAGAGCTAATTGCTTTCTCTGGTTCTAAAATCCTTACACCTTGCGTAGTTCTATCGCTACCTTTGACATTTTTGAGATAGTCTTCGAGCTCTTGGACTTTGAGAAGATCGAGGACTTGGAGAGCTTCCATGACTCGACCTTGATTGAGCAGTAAGCCAGCCAGCTTTTTATAGCTACTTGAGACAGTTCCCAAATAGGAGCTTTGATCTTCCTTATTCAGCTTGCGAATATCCTTGCGGATCGCTTCGCGCACATTGATTGACTGTTTGTAATAAAGAATTGCTAGTTCAGTTTGCTTTGATTCAGAAAATACTAGTCCAATGCTTCCGAGAGCATGACCTTCGAGACTGCGATCGCCAATCTCTTTGGAGATTATTAATGCTTGCTGAAAAGAAGTCATCGCTTCTTGACTACGCTTAAGAGCATTGTAGGCATATCCTAGAGTATGCTGCCCATACATTTCACCATTGCGATCTTTGATTTCCCTTGCGATCGCTAAAAATTGCAGATTGTACTCAATCGCTTTGTCATATTTGCCGAGTTCGTAGGAAGAAGCACCCAAAGTCCCTAGTGCTGCTCCTTCACTGATTCTGTCTTTGATTTCCCGCGCGATCGCTAAGCTTTGGAGTTGGTACTCAATCGCTTTGTCATATTTACCAGAAGAATGGTGAGAATTGCCCAGATTCCCCAACACGGCTCCTTCACCGCGCCGATCTTTGATTTCCTTGGCGATCGCTAAACTTTGGAGTTGGTACTCAATCGCTTTGCCATAGTTTCCAAGGTTGCGGTATGCGATACCCAGATTTGCGAGCGATGCTCCCTCACCGCGCCGATCTTTGATTTCCCGCTTGATTTCTAAGCTTTGGAGCTGGTACTCAATTGCTTTGTCATATCTGCCAAGAGAAACATATGTGATCCCCAAATTCCCAAGTACTTCGCCTTCACCCTGTCGATCTTTAATCTCCCTTGCGATCGCTAAATATTGCATTTGGTACTCAATGGCTTGGTCATATTTACCAAGATTTTTGTAGGTAACACCTAGATTTCCCAGTGCTACTCCCTCACCGCGCCGATCTTTGATTTCTCTGGTAATCGCTAAGTATTGCTGATAGTACTCAATGGCTTGGTCATATTTGCCTAATGCATTGCTAGCAGCACCCAGATTGCCCAGAGACTGTGCCTCACTCAGTCGATTTTTGACTTCCCTTGCGATCGCTAAGGTTTGCTGTTGATACTCAATCGTCTTGTCATATTTACCGAGCGCATAGTAAGCAGCACCTAAATTCCCCAGCGCTTTTCCTTCTCCAAGGCGATCTTTGATGGCTCTGGCAATATCTAAAGCTAGCAATTGGTTCTCAATCGCCTTGTCATATTGACCAAGATTTTGGTAAACGATGCCCAAATTCCCTAGAGTTGCACCCTCGATCTGTCGATCTTTAAGTTCTCTAGCGATCGCTAAGCATTGGACAAAGTACTCTGCTGCTTTTTCTGATTTACCTAATGAGAGGTATGCGTTACCTAGATTGCCAAAAGCATTTGCCTGACCTTGACGATCTCCCATAGCTTTTGCAAGTTCGGCGCTTTGCAATTGGTACTCGATCGCTTTTTCGTATTTACCTAGTGCAAGGTAGGCGAGTCCGAGATTGCCTAAAACTGCTTGCTCCCTCGGACGAGATTGAATTTCCCGATAAATAGTCAATGCTTGCTGCCATGACTGAAAAGCCGCTTCAAACTGGCTAAGTTGAAATTGTTGATTGCCTTGATTAAAGAGTAAATCTCCTTCGTTTTGGCGTGCTTGGGCTGTTTGCGCTTGGGTGCTTTCACTCATCACTAGTTGCACTTGTCCGCAAGCCAAAAAAGTCAACATCGCAATTCCAATAACCTTCTTCATCTTAAAAATCCTCACATTTACATCAAAAAATTGCGATCAATACCAGACACCATAAAGCTATATTCCGAAGAATAAGTGATCGTTACAAAAAATGTAACTACAGTCCATTCCCGATCGCAAAAAATGCCGACCAATAATAGGGATGGTTAAAATTCTTTGACTGAATTAGAGAAACCTGCGCCCGACGTAATGCTTCCGCAATAGGGACATCTCCCTTTTGTAACTCGCTATAAAAATTTGTCATCAACGCTTGTGTACCATTATCATCGACTTTCCATAAAGAAGCGATCGCTACTCTTGCCCCTGCTGCTTGCATCTGATACCCCAAACCGAGAATCTCTACGCCACTACCTAACTTAGCTCCTAATCCCGATTGACAAGCGCTCAAAACCACCAAATCGACATTATCTAATGTCCAGTCGCGAATATCACTAATTGTTGCTTTATCGCCATTACCAAAGAGAATAAATGATTCTTCAGGCTTGCCAGTTGAGAGATGACCATGAGTGGCTAAATGCAGAATTGAATAAGAGTTTGCTTTGGATTCAGTAATGTTTTTTGTGAAAGCAGATTCGAGCAAGCTTGTGGTATTGGCAAAGCGCTCAGTGATCTGTTGGACTTCAATTAAAGTTGCAGGCAGTCCATTAAATCCTGCTCGTTGAACATCACTTTTACCACCAAAAGCTCCAGCTAAAATCCGTGGTTTTGCGATCGGTTTTAGATTAAATTTGGTAAGTGATTGGGCTGTAATACTGTTAGTACGATATTTTTCAGCTAGCCATTTTTTGCCATCATAGAGTGCAGACAGAGGAATATAGCGCAACTTGGAATCAGGAGCATAGATGATCGTATCAATTTTGAGCTGTTCTAACTCACTCTCAAAGGGTTTGATTAACCATGTATAGAATTTTTGTGCAGGTCCTTTCACATCATCAGAGCTTACATCTCGCAATCCAATTATAAAATCGACAATTTCTTGATTCAGTTCTTCACGTTTGAGCTTAATAGTGCGGCGAATTGGTGGTGTTTTCGCAGTAATTAAGATTAGCTCAAGACGATCTGCAAGAACAAGAGGATAGAGCATCACTGCATTTGGTCTCTGGGCAAGAATCTCCTTTCGCAAATCATGAAGATTTTCGGGAGCGATTGTTTGTTTCTCAGTGCGGCGTAGTTCTTTAATCAGTTTTTGAACTTCAGGATTATTGAGAAAAGCATTAAATTGTTTCTTTTGATTTTGTTCTGATTGTACGAGTTGACTGAGGCGCTGTTGTTCTGAAGCTGATAATTTGTTGTCGCGCTCTTTTTGTTGGAGATTACTGAGTTCGATCGCTAAAGCGATGATAGTTTGTTCAGGAGTTTGGAGGCTTAAGCCTTTTTCGGTTTCGTCATTACCGCGCACAGTGCGAAGATAGTCACTGAGTTCTTGGACTTTGAGCAGATCTAAAACCTGCTGAGCTTCCAAAATCCGATCTTGCGTGAGCAATAAGTCAGCAAGTTGACGATAGCTACCCTCAACAGTTGCTAGGTAAGACCTTTGTACTTCCTTAGGTAATTGGCGAATATCTTTACGAATTGATTCATGAACGTTGACAGACTGTTTATAAAAGAGAATTGCAAGCTCAGTTTGATTAAGGTAGCTAAAGGTAAGTCCCAAATGTTCGAGCGAATATCCTTCACTGTAGCGATCGCCAATTTGTCTTGATGTTGATAAAGATTGCTGCAAAAAATCTATGGCTTCTGGATATTTGCCGATGCTGCTATTGGCATAGCCCAACCCATTGAGGGCATATACTGCACCGTTCAGATCTCCAATTTTTTTGAAGATTTCTAAAGACTGTTCGTAGAAACCTATGGCTTTTTGATATTGCTCTAAACTGCTGTAAGTGCTGCCTAAAGTGTAGAAAGAATTTCCCTGCCCCTTAAGATCCCCAATTTGTTTTCTGATTACCAGAGATTGCTCATGCAATTCAATTGATTTTGCATACTGCCCTAAACTGTCATAAATATATCCCAATCCATTCAGCGAATATGCTTCTCCAACGCGATCGCCAGTTTGTTTTCTGATTACTAGAGACTGCTCATAGAAACCAAGCCCTTTTTGGTACAGCCCCAAGCTTTCATGGACATCAGCAAGTCCATTAAGCGAATCTGCTTCTCCATCGCGATCGCCAATTTGCTTGAAAATGGACAAGGATTGTTGGTATAAGTCTATTGATTTCTGATATTGTCCAAGATTATCGTAAGCTTCTCCTAATCCATTTAAAGAACTTGCTTCAATAGTGCGATCGCTGGTTTCTTTGGCAATTCCTAAAGCTTGTTGGTAAGAACTAATTGCTTTTTGATATTGTCCAAAACTATTATGATTTCTACCTAGACCGATCAATGCAAAGGCTATCCCCTCTCGATTATTTATAACTTGATAGATATCTAATGCTTTTTGAAATGACTGAGAAGCTTCGCGATATTGACTTTTGTCAATTTGCTGATGTCCTAATTTGATGAGATTTTCTGCTTCTGTCTCAGGATTTTTGGTTGTCTGTGCTACCCCAATCATCTTAGGGAAATCTGGTGGTATCACCAGACCAAAGAGTACAAATGTCATCACCAACACTAGAGAGGAAGTTTTTGTAGCCATAACATTACTTTAGACAACTTGAATGTTCCCTCGTAATTGTACATTTACACCAAAAATTTAGTACAGGACAAAAAGCTTAAAATGCTCTCCTAGCAAGGGTTGAGGGTGGAATACTCACAATCTATATGGGGTAAAGGTTTTAGGCAATTTTGCCATTCCATTTTTGTTTTTTAAAACCCTTACAGGGTTTGGTTTTTAATTCACAGAAGTGTTGCCACACTTCTATGAATTGGTATTACAGCAATTGCCGATTAAACGAGCCACGATCAAAATTTTGAAAGCGTTGCTTTGCAACGCTTTCAAAATTTTGATCGGTTTGGGATTAAACGCTAGACAAGCCCTAAAGAAGAAGCAACCAAATGACCACAAGCAAAACCTGAAAAAGCAACAGCATTTAAACCCTGTCCAGGGAACGTACTATCACCAACACAATATAGATCGGGAATCGAAGTACGGTTAAATGGCATTCCCAAAAGTCCTAAAGGCTTACCCGCAGGGATTGGTCCATAGGTTCCATCGGCGCGACCGAGGAAGCGGCGATGACTGCGGGGTGTACCGACTTCTTGATAGTCCACACACTCTTCTAGTTTCGGGAAAATTGCTAACAGGCGATCGCATAATTTCCTCGCCGCCTCATTCTTCTTCTCTTCATATTCCGAAGCAGATAAACCTTCCCATTCACTCATCCAACTAGGCGTAAAGGTATGCACAATGTGATGCCCATTTGGTGCAAGGGAGCGATCAAGTAGCGTAGGAATCGATACAAAAATTGTGCCTTGTTCCTTTTGCATATCATTCCAATCTTCGAGCAAGATATGGTGACAAGCTGCATCGTCGGGAATAGCAGAAGCTTCCACGCCGAGATGTAAGCTCAGGAAACTAGGGGACTTTTGATAGCGTGATTGCCATCCTTTTTCTCCATTGGGCAAAGGTTCATCCTTGAGCAGATTCCCAAAGGTATCCCAGCGTGTCGCATTGGAAACTACTTTCTTCGCATAGAGAATTTCGCCATTCGCCAGTTTTACACCGATCGCACCGTTGCCCGATTTTGCTTTGGGAATAATCTGGGTAACTCTTGCGCCATAGCGAATTTCACCACCCGCTTTGTCCAAACCTTCCGCTAGTTTTTCGGCAATCTTGCCCACGCCACCGACGGGATAGTTAATGCCACCATAATGGCGATCGCTAAATACCATCCCTGCATTAATCGCTGGTGTGCGATCGGCGGGAACCACTGACCAGCAATAGCATTCCATATCAATGAATTGCAGCAGTTCAGGATCGCGAATATATTTCTTGGCGATATCTCCCGCATTTTGGGGCAAATAAGCTGCTAAACCTAAGCAAGCTAAAGGATTCTGGAAAAATACGCGCATCAAGTAGCGCCATTCTTCGAGGGACAGCAACTCGATCGCATTTAAGCAATTAAAAATCTTCCAACATTCATCGTAAAACTTACGAATCCCCTCACGCTCATGGGGAAAGCGATCGCCTAATTCCTTAATAAACTGCTCATAATCGCGATGCACCTCGATTTCCAGATTATTTGGCAAATGATAATGGATCTGCACAGGATCAGGAATCGTCTCCATTTTCATATTCACCGCCGCTAGCGCACGAGTAAGTAGATTTGTCGTACCGCGATCGCCAAAGCCAAAGATCATCGATGCGCCCACATCAAAGCGGTAGCCATTGCGCTCAAAATAGCCGCCACTCCCCCCCGCAATCAAGTAGCGTTCAAGGACAATTACGCTTGCCCCCTTCGCTGCCAATTGCGTCGCGGTGACTAAGCCACCAATTCCTGAGCCAATTACAATTACATCCGCATCGAGTGTTAGCGCCATCACATTTCTTAATCAAAACCTTTATTTAACTATACAGTTTTAGAACCTATTGCGTTCTTCCTATTGTTAGCAAGTTTTTCCTAAAAATTTTCTTGATTGTAATATAACTTTTATCAGTCTAGTGAAGTATGGGTTTATTCCCAGCCTTCGGCTGAGAATAAACCTTTGTACCTATATGGTAAATTGTAATCTTTAGATAACTATGGTATTGCTGAATGAAATCTGGCTTGCGGAATGGGCAGCTTATAAAATGGAAAGATGATCAGCAGCAATTCCAAATTCAAAAAGTAGCAAATAATACAGATATAAGTAACTAAATAAAGATAGAGCTTAAAAGATAGCCAAAACAATAACCTCAGCTAGTTAATGCCCCCAACAATCTTAGTTTT
>JBIKYZ010000002.1:0-71985 GCA_044354985.1 Pseudanabaena sp.
CTCGCTTAGCGAAATATAAAACTTCACCATCTCTGATTCAATCTCTTCGCAATAGTACATAATTAAGCCTTCTTTTCTTATTTATTCTATCCTCATTTGCACAAGTTATTTAATTCTCATTCCTAACAGCTAATGCTTCAGCAGAAGATCGTCAATTGTGCTTTGACGCAGGAATGAATGATTTTGTGACTAAACCCCTTCTAATTCAAGAGATTAATCGCATCATTGCAGAATATTCCGAAACTAAGTCTAAAAAAAAGTAAGGTAGGCAATGCACACCTTACTTTTTTATAAAAAACAGAAGTATAGCGGCTCTTTATTTATGGATTGAGAGTTGCAATCGTAGTTTGTAGTACAGAGATCGCTTGTTCTCCAGAAATATGTGCAACTGGCAAGCTATCAATTCCCATCGCTACACAAAGCAACCCTAAATAAAGAATCGAATATTTGAATACCGACCGAGCAACTGTGCGATCGCTTGGCTCTTTTAATAACTGAGTTGCTTTAAATATAAATGCACCACCAAGCCCAATAGCCGACACTGCATAGACTAAACCCATGACATTACAAGGATAAACTAGTAACAACGACACAGGAACCAACAATAAGGTGTAAAGCAAAATTTGATCGGCAGTCACCTCCGCGCCCTTGACAACAGGTAGCATCGGTACGCCTACCTTGGCATATTCATCACGAATCATCAGGGCTAAAGCCCAAAAATGAGGTGGAGTCCACACAAAAATAATCGCAAATAAAACCCAAGCCGCCCAACTTAGTTCACCAGTTACTGCGGCCCAACCAACTAGGGGTGGGATCGCACCTGCTGCGCCACCGATGACAATATTTTGAGTACTGGAACGCTTAAGCCAAATCGTGTAAACGCCGACATAGGTAGCGATCCCTGACATCGCTAGACAAGCGGCAAGGAGGTTTGCATATAACGTTAGCAAGGTGAAGGAAATAATCGCTAAGACGATCGCAAAAATCAGCGCATTAAGAGGTTGTATGCGGCCTGATGGAATTGGTCTCCAGCTAGTGCGCTCCATTTTGGCATCGATATCGCGATCGTATAGACAGTTAATTGCATTTGCCGAAGCTGCTGCGATCGCCCCTCCTAAAACTGTAATAAACATCAAAAATGCATCTACCTGTCCTTCAGAAGCTATCCACATCGCCCCTGCGGTGGTAATCAACAACAAAACGATAATGCGTGGTTTAGTTAGCTCTGTATAGTCTTGAATAACCTCTCGCCAGTTACGACTTGCCGATTGATTGGCTTTAAAGATATTTTCCGAGATCGCTGTTTCTGGGATGTTCAATTCTTGAATAGCTGTTTCTTGCATTGCGCTTAACTCCTAAAATATTTCGCAGTTATTACAGTTAGCGAATCGCAGGTTGCGCTTGATTCTGTTCTTGGATTAAAGATTGGTCTTGTCTGGTAGCTCTAAATGCTAACACAGCAAAGCAAACGAGGGTTCCGAGCAGCGCCGAACCTGTGGCTTGGTGAGCAATGGTGAGTGGTTCGACCTGTAGGTGTAGTTTATAGGTAGCATAGCCGATCGCTATCTGCCCAATTACCAATAAACCTGCGATCGTTGCCACGAGTCGTAATGCAGAGGAGATCTCTTTAAATAACCATGCTGTCACCACCACCGCGATACTAGCAAGGGTAGCTGGGATCACACCAATCAAGTGTGCATTCAAAACAATACACATATCCTGAGTAGCAAAGCATTGGTGTAGCGCCCATTGAGATGCAACTAATGCACCGAGAATACTTTGTAAATAAACTAAAACTGCGGCTGTTAAACCAATCCAAGGTAGTTTTGTTGACGCGCTTCGTGAGTAAGCAAAATTACTAGTTAAAGCTGTGGCGATTGCTAGCAAACTAGAGAAAAATAATAGTCCCGTTCCCAAGTGGGCTGTGACAATATCAAATCGCAATAATTGCGTTACAGTCAGTCCACCTAAAATCCCCTGAAAAACCACCAGAGATAATGATCCTGATGTCGCCCAAGGTAGCCATTTCGGCAAATCTTTGCGGAAATACCAGCTTGCACTAAACAAAACAATCGTGGCAAACCCAACTGTAGAAGCAACTAGACGATGAAACCATTCTAAAAATACTTGTAGGTTCATTTGCTCTGAGGGCAATACCGATCCATAACATAGTGGCCAATCGGGACAAGCTAAGCCTGCATTCATTACGCGAGTGGCACTACCTATTGCCATCACCACCCAAGTTGCGATCGCAATTCCAAGTGCCATGCGACGGATTAGAACAACTGGCTCTATAAATCGGTTTGTTATATGAGAACTACTATTAGTAGGATTTTCAGCCGATTTTGCTGATTTATAAGAAGATAAAGAGTCAGTCATGCAAGTTTATGAGGTTCAGGCTTTCTTCGTGAATCTTGATAAAACTCAACAGAAGTATTTGTAATAGTTAGAAATCATATTAAGAGCAGTTCTAGATTTGGTTTGGAGATTTAACAATTTCTTCGCGTTAGGTATTTACACCGATCAAAAAAAACACCGCGAAGCTGTGTTTTTTTTTGATTTCATTGCTATAGATTGTCTAGACGTTTTTTGAGGCGGTTTTCAATACGGTCTTTCATGCTCTCTCTCGGATGATTTGGGCGATTTTTTTGCATGATTTCTTTGAGTTGCGAGCGCTGTTGTGGGGTCAGGATTTCACGCATGGCTAGCATTCTCTCAAAATGTTGCTTGCGTAATTCTTGCTGAAGGTTTAGCACTTGATTATGTTTTGCCCTAATTACGTCACTGCTCTCAGACCCACCGAGTAAATCTCGTAACTCAGTATTTGCTTGACGAGATTGCTGTGCAAGTTCTTGAATACGAGCAAGATCGCGATCGCGAATTGCCTTAATCTTTTGTAACTGCTCAGTTGATAAATTTAATTGTTTGAGCATCCTACCTGACGGCATATCGCCACTTTCAGCACGATCTGGACGATTGGGTACTTGGGCTAATATTTCGGGTTCTGAATCAGGCTTATTTTCAGGGATAGCTTGAGATTGTGCTTGAATTTGAGATTGCGCCGATTGCGACTGTAAGTTGGCATTACTAGCCCAAATAGCACCAGTGACCGCAACTACAGCGGAAGCGATCGCACAATATTGAAAAATTTTTGATTTAAACATAATATTTCTCCTCTGTTTACTCATAGTCAAGAGGTGATAAATCACTCAAAAGCTGCGTATCTGTTGAAGTAGGTGCATTAACCGCTTGATAGGTTGTGTCATTGGTCATATTCCAACTGCTGATCAGCGACTGCTCGATCTCAGCTTTTTCAGATTCGCTAATACTTGCCATTTGATACTGAGATCGGTTCGTTACCCAGTTAAAAGTAATCCCTGCAGCGATCGCGGCGGGGATCAATAAAGCCCAAGGTAGCCAACGGCGTAAATTTGCTTTAGAGGATTTTGGCGATCGCTGTGGATATTTACTGATTTCGGCAAATAGCTGTTTCTCAAAATTTGGGGCTGGAAGAGGGGCGATCGGTTTATTTTGTTTGAGAAAAGTCAATAAGGAGTCATCAGAATTTTCACTAGGGTCTTCGCCAAAGTGTTCTGGAAAATCTTGAGAATATTTGTTTTTCATAACTCGACTCCTTGCGCTTCTAAAAACTTTTTGATGGCACTACGGGCATGAAATAACCGCGATTTCACCGTGCCGACAGGAATAGATAAAATTTCGGCGATATCTTTTTGCGGTAACTCCTCTAGATCATGCAGAACCAATACAGCGCGATGATCTTCACTTAGCTTTGCTAAACCGCGTTGCATTATGTCTTGATAATGCATTTGGGTTAAGCTCGGTTGCAAATCACTTTCACGGGCGATCGCATCGTCAGCAAGATTTTCTAATTGATCATCTTCGACAGAGATATTTCGCGATCGCATTTTGGCTAAAGCTTTACGGCGATCACTCGCCACATTAAAGGCAATTCGATAGAGCCAAGTGGAAAACTGGGCGGACTGTCGAAATTTGGCTAGTCCTTTCCATGCCCGTAAAAAAACATCCTGCACCAAATCATCTAGCCCATCGGAGCCACATAGCTGGTAAAGCGTAGAGCGAACCTTGTGATGATGACGTTGATACAGTTTTTTAAAACCATGGGGATCACCTTGCAAGCAAGCTTGCACAATCGCGAGATCGGGATCGAGCTGAGGTGATTCTCTAATATCTGTTTTTTCTGTTTTTACCGCTCTGAACATCTATGGCGAACATCCGTATGAGCATCTATACTTGGTGAGGCAATATTGGCGGGTTTAACTTATTTCTAAGTTATTAGTTTTGACCGCCATAACCTTAATTAGGTTCAATTCACAATGTCTGCTGTTAGTTCTGTATTAATTCCTATTATTAAACTATGGTTGCGATCGCAGGTCGAGCATATCGAAACCATCGAAATTGCGATCGCTGGCAAAAGTCGTCAAATTTTAAGTGGTGACATCCCCAAAGCAACAGTCATCGGCGCAGGAGCCAAATATAAAGGTTTAGCAATAACCAATATCGATTTGTGTGCCGAAGCTATTCATCTAAATATTTCCCAAATCATCAAAGGTGAGGCTTTACGATTAATTGATCCCATCCACGTCACAATGGATGTAGAGCTTTCGTCCGAGGATCTGCAAAGTTGCCTCAAGTCACCGATTTTCTTAGAAGCGATCGCTGCTGATACACCTCCCGTAGCCAACAGCGATCAGGAGATTCACGCATTACTAGAAACCCTTGTGCATAAACTCGGCGATGAATTTACACTCCATGAACTAGCGATCGCCGATGGCTGTGCAAAATGTCGTGGTGAATTCGCGATCGCTGCAACCTAAAAAAATCATAAAGGTACGCTAGTGCTTTTATGATTAATCCAAGCCCTCTGTGATCCCTATAAATGTCCCTTGTTAATTTTGTAAATAAATTTCAGCAGTTTGTCTTGATTGTGGTCATCAACTTCGCATATATAGCGATCGCGACTCAGCCTACATGGGCAGCCTCATTTGCAGTTAGAGTTTTTGATGGCGATAACATCACCCTTGTCGATCGGGGCATCAAAACTAAAGTACACCTTGCCTGTATAGATGCGCCTGAATTACTACAATCCGAGGGACAACATGCTCGCTAAGTGTTACAAAATATTCTTGACGATGAAGAGGTTTACATAAAAGTATTCAAAAAAGATAAATTTGGGCGTTACACTGCCGAAGTTTTAGCGGGGGGACAAAATGCTAACAAAGTTATGGTGTCTCTGGGGCTAGCCCATTATGATCCCCTGCAAGAAAAAGACTGCCAAGGCTATGAGGAACTGGAAGCACAAGCGCAGAGCGATAGCTTAGGCGTTTGGGCAAATGGGACTGAGGTGATTCTGCCAAGCCAATTTCGGCGTGAAAATAAATTATTAGGCGTAGGATATTAAACAAAAAAAAGGAGCGTATTACGCTCCTTTTTTTATTAACTATCGCGACGGCGAAAACGACCTCTACGCTTAGCATTTTCAGCTTTACGCTTACGTTTTTCGCCTGCGGTCTCATGGTACTGACAGCGACGAATATCTGCTAGTAAGCCAGCTTTCTGGATTTTTTTCTTAAATCGACGCAGAGCCGATTCAATCCCTTCATTTTCACCAACGATTATTTGAGTCATGCTTATTTTGGTAGCAAAGTATTGTTCTTAATTATGCTGTAGTTTGGCGCATTTTAATTTAGGCGACGGGTATCTAGCTTAGCAAATCTAAGCCAAGATTGTAAAGTCTTATTTTGTAAGTCGCAAATTTAAGTTGGCTTTAGGTAACAAAAATGGCTTTTAACATGCCTTCTTCCTGATCTAGATGTAGCTGAAATCCTAATTTTCGGCAAATACTTTGCATTGCGTGATTGCTACCCAGAATATAACCAACGATCGCACTGAGTTTTTCTTCCTTACCAATCTCTATTAGTCTTCTTAATAACTCTGAGCCTAATCCTTGATGCTGATAGCGATCGCTAACGATTAGAGCAAATTCGGCTTCGTTTGTACCATGTAACTTACTCAACCTTGCCACCGCCAGAATCTCGTGCTCTGAAGTTTGCAGATTTTTAGAATCAGCGACTAAGAGCATTTCGCGATCGTAATCAATGAAGCAAATACGGGTTAAGCGCTCATGGGCAATACGCTGCTTGAGCTTAACCATATGCGCATAACGCAAATAGACACTCTCTTCTGAAAGCCCTTGATGGAACTGAACCATCAAGGGCTCATCTTCGGGACGAATCGGACGAATCGTGAGGCGATCACCTTTTAGGGATTCCCAAGGCTGAACGTACTTAGAAGGATATGGACGAATTGCAGGAATTGGTCGCTGTGTAATATCTGCATTGTGCAATACTACTCGCGCATCTAGGGCAATCATGCCATCAGGCGAAACCATTAGAGGATTGATATCAATTTCGCGAATCTGGGGCTGTTCAACGATTAATTGGCTAAAGTTAACCAATAATTGCTCAAGCTTTGCTAAATCGATCGCCTTTCTGCCTCTGACTCCTTGCAAAGCTCGATAGATGCGAGTTTGTTCCATCATTCGTCGCGCAAGAGTTGTATTTAAAGGTGGCAAGGCTAATGCGCGATCTTGAAATATTTCGACTAACTGACCACCCATGCCAAAGAGCATTACTGCGCCAAACTGAGGATCGAGACTGCTACCTAAGATCAATTCATAGCCATCTGTCTTGACCATCGGTTGCACAGTTACACCCAAAAAGGCTTGAGGATTTATAGCTCGAACTTTGGATGCGATCGCCATAAAAGCGCGAGTAACGGCTGCTGCATCTTCCAGATTAAGACGCACGCCACCTACATCCGTCTTGTGCGTGATAATCTCGGAATGGAGTTTAAGAACGACAGGATAACCAAAGCGATCAGCAATTTCTACAGCTTCGAGATCGCTCGTAGCGATTTCGGTCGGTACAGTAGGAATTCCATAGGCAGCAAGTAATTGCTTAGATTCATACTCAGTTAGCAAACTGCGATCGCTACTGATTGCTGGTGCTAAAATTTGCTCGGCAAGAAGGCGATCTGGTGCATACTGATCGGAGTCCACTGGCAAGGAAGGAGTTTCATAGATCCCCCGCAAATTGTAGGTATACCGCCACATGTAGTTAAACAATCTAACGGCAGTATCGGGATAGGGATAGGTGGGAATATTGGCTTGATTGAGAATTTGCGTACCTGCGGCAATTTCTGCGCCACCCATCCAACTTGTTAAAACTGGTTTGCCTAATTGACTATAAGCCTTGAGCTTTTCCGCAGTCTGCGTAGGGTTAGTCATCGCTTGCGGAGTCAAGATTACAAGCAATCCATCACTATTGGGATCATTTACCATAACTTCCAAAGTTTTAGCATAGCGATCGCTACTTGCATCGCCCAAAATATCAATGGGATTATGATGGCTCCATTGCGAAGGCAAAAATTGATCGAGCTGTTGTAATGTCTCTGGAGCTAGTACAGACAATTCACCACCGTCACTGATTAGGGCATCCGTTGCGATTGCGCCCGGTCCTCCAGCATTAGTAACAATCGAGAGGCGGTTTCCCTTAGGGCGTGGTTGTTTGGCGAGAATTTCTGCCATATCAAAGAGATCGGAGATCGTATGTACGCGCAATACCCCACAACGACGGAATGCTGCATTTAGTACTTCATCACTACCCGTCAAAGCTCCTGTATGAGAGGCTGCCGCTTTCGCCGCCGCTTCTGTATGTCCCACTTTCAATACAATGATTGGTTTATCCATCGCAACTTCACGAGCCGCTGATAGAAAAGCACGAGCATCACCAATTGATTCCATATATAAAACTATGCTGTGGGTGTGGGGATCATCTCCGAAATATTCAATCAAATCACCCCAGCCAACATCCAGCATTGAGCCAATGGAAACGAAGGCACTAAATCCCACATTATCGCCAAGGCTCCAGTCTAAAATCGAAGTACAGAGCGCTCCGCTTTGACTAATGAAAGCAACGTTCCCCGCACGAGTGATCGCTCCTGCAAAGGTGGCATTTAGTCCCGCCAGTGGATTCATGACTCCAAGACAATTCGGTCCAATAATTCGCATCCCACCCAGTCTTGCTTCAGCGAGAACTTGCTGTTCTAACGCTGCCCCCGCCTCTCCAATTTCTTTGAACCCCGCTGAGACAATTATTGCGCCTTTTACCCCGACCGCCACACATTCACGAATCACCTGAGGAACTGTCGCCGCAGGTGTTGCAATTACAACTAGATCGACGACTTCGGGAACACTAGCAATATCTGGATAGGACTTAATTCCCAATACACTATGACGCTGGGGATTGACTGGAAAAACAGTGCCACCAAAGGGACTGCGTATTAAATTCCAAAGCAATGTTCTTCCTACACTTCCTTCTCGTTCACTTGCTCCAATCACAGCAACAGAGCGAGGATGAAAAATACAGTCAAGGGGATGCCGCTGTCTTTTCCAAATATCATGAGCGGGATCGCCAGCACACATTTGATTGTTTAAAACTTTCTCCATGCCATTATCCTAAAACTTGATACCAATGCGATTTTCCCACTTAACAAGTAGAACCAGAAATACCTACTCTTTTTCTCTGATAGTGTTAAATAGGTAGGGATGTGCAGCGCATCGTGCCGCACATCCCTACCATATACCTTTCCTTTTAAGGATCGCCCCTTCTTTGACCTAGGATAAAGTACTGGGAGATAAGGGATGGGATGTTATTAACTGGTGTTACGTGGAAGATTGTCAAGCCCTCACCCCTAGCCCCTCTCCCGCAGGAGAGGGGAACAAGGAAATATGGGTTTTGCTCCCCTTCTCCTGCGGGAGAAGGGGTTGGGGGATGAGGGTTCCACTTAACGTCAGTTATTAAGCCATTTAAGGCATATGTATGTCTTAACTTACGATGAGAGCGATAAATATTGCCATTACTGTGAGCAAAACAGCAAATACAAATTGAGATTTAGAGCGAAGTAGCTCTTCAGTAGTCAAAAGAGTAGGCTCTTCGACATACATCGGGGTCAGAATTGCGTAGTTATTCAGCAATCCCTGATCATCTACGGTATAACCGCTTGAGATGGAAATACTTGGATTGGGGGTAGGTTCAAAAGTTGTTTCTGTAACTGCTTCTGGAACTTCTACAGAGGGTAGCTCACTGCTATCACTACGACTATCTGCTACCTTCATTTCTTTGAGATCGATGGTAAACATATCGGTGATTCCTCAATGAATAGTTTTATCTTTTCACTCTATAATTATACCATTTTCTCTGGTAGCAGGATAAAAATAGACACTGACAAATCAAATATCGCTAGTTAAAATAAAGCGCCAATCACTTTCATCCATACCATGACTGACCAAACTAGCGATCGCATTAGGAAATACATTCTGATTTGCAAGGGAGATCGCTAAATCATCATCCCTCGGCACACAGAACATATGGGTATATCCAGCGACGGGAACCGAAATCTCAGTAGGCAGGCGATCGCCCCACTGTACATGCAGTAATGGCAACATTTCTCCATTACTTTTTAGCTTTAAATCTTTAATACCTTTTAGAGAGAGATAGGAGATGTTACCGCGATATTCAATGAGTATCGGTTCTAGCGATCGCATTACTTCCGCATCTACACCATAGATCCCCAATATAGACGAGCAGCGAAACCGCACCAGATTAAACTTCTCATAAACGCGCACAAGACGATTAGGTTTACCATCGCCTGCATTCATCGATATTGTATAGCCGCGATCGCATTCTCCAATACAGGAAGTCAAAGCATGATGCAAAATCCTCATCGAAAGATGTTGCCTCTGATAGTCAGGGTGGACTTTTAAATCGCAGAGATACCAAGCTAAACGCACTGGTTGATCCTGACGGTAAGGCACTTGTCTTAATATTCCTGCGCCAACAGCCGCCACGCGATCGCCATCCAAAGCGGCAAAGTAACTTACAGCACCAAGTCGATCAAAAAAGGCAAAGTAATTATCACCATGATCGAGTTGAAAGAAATCATTACCCAATGGATAGAAAGCGGTTTTCTCAATCGCCTCAATTCCTGTCTGAAATAGTGAACGTTCTGCAAACTCAATACGATGAAACCTCATGACCGAAACCCTACTACAACTTCACGATAGAAAAAAGAGCGATCGCTAGCAAGCAATTCCTGACTAAGTGAACGATCAATCGTAATATGCTCTGCCATGTTTTCCGCTAAATTATGGTCGCCATTGAGCCTCCGCCCAATGATCGCACCACCCGAATTCAGGCAATAGACTATCTCTTTCAACATTTGGTGAATGCTGCTCAGAGGCATCCAGTCTGAGATATTAGAAAACTGAATCAAGTCGAATTTCTCTGAAGTGGCGAGTTGCTTAAGGCAATCTACGAAAGCGCCCTGATGTAGCTGTAATCGCTCTGTCCCTAATGTGCGAATATCATTTTGGGCTGAGGCTTGGAGATAAAGAGGAACTCCCTCTCCTTTGAGATCGGACGTATAGCGATCGCCCCAGACTTGAGTCAAGAAATAATTCTCATTGGGGATAAAGCGCTGTAAAGCTTGGGCAAATACATCGGCAAAATGCTCGCCAAAGCTGCGCTCCATCGAGTAGTTAACGGCAGCTTCGCTAAAGGCATCTATGAGGTGATCGCGCTCAAATACCTGCTCAAAAATATCGCGCCATTGTGGTTGCTGAATAGCAACTAACTGTTCTTGCAAAGGTTCGATCCCAATCTGGGCAAACTTTTCTGCAAGTTGACGAAATAGTTGTTCAAAGCGTCCGACTTGATTCACTCCAAACCCTATCTGTTCCAATCTTGCATCCCAAAAAGCTTTTGTACTCGCAGGTAAATTTGGGCTTAAGCTGGCGTAGATACTCAGCCGATTGCGAGCGCTAGCAGATTTATCTGCACCAATCAACCGCAATTGTTCATCTAAAGATAAATGCAGTAAGGCTTGGCGGCGTAGTTCGACGAGATGTAGTTGGGCGGGATTAATATCTACCGCTTCGATTTTGGCGATCGCAGGATGTGATAGCAAACTTAAGGCTGTACAACCACCTGAAGCCACCAAAAGCACCCTAAGCGGTTGCTGTCGCTTGGCTACCTCTTGGATTACACGCAATTCAACCCGAGGATCTTCACGCACTTGCGAGAAGGCTATTTCTGAGGTGATTGTCGAACTGGAGTCACAAATCACGATATAAACTCCAGAAATAGTGAGCACCAAGCATTAAACCTTGCAATACTTGCCGACGAGTATGCGGATCTTCCCAACCTGCTTCTGCTAATAACAGCAAGTCTCTCGCATGTTCAGTATCCAGCTTTTCATGGAATGCATAGTGTGACTGACTACCCACTGCCGTCCAGCTACGTTGATATAAAGTTCTGGCGATCGCCGCACTGATGCCGACATAGAGATGTTCGATCATGCCGAGCATCGCGGCTCCCGATTCTCCTGACTGCATTAGGCAATAGGTCAAAATCGATTGATTAAACGCCAATACTGGCATCGTACAAGGCGAATTTAATTCACCTTCAGTTGCCCCCAAAGCGCGAAGGTATTGCTGAAAAGTGTATTTGTGCGATCTCCAGCGATCGCCGTGACCATGCTCTTCGGTAATATTTGCTAGTAATGGCAAGCGTGTTTCTAGAGTTTCCGTTCGGGCTAACACCGCAGCTAATGGCTGAGAAAAAGACTCTACGGCAAAACGAAATGGAAGTTGGCTACGCCTAAAAGAATTGCGATCCGTTAGGGGATCTGCCATCCAGAGCCTATAGGGATGGTTATTAAAGTCATAAACCTTTGCAATCCACAATACTGTGGATTGCAGAGATGGCATCTCGCTCAAATCTGCAAAGTCTAAGGTCGGATATTGCTGGACTCTCGGATTAGCGATCGGTTTTGCGATTAAAGTTTGCATATTCATTTCCTGCGTCAATTAATCACAACAGTACCGACGGGCTGACGCTTCAAGCTGGCGGCGATAAAGTCTTGTACAAAAGAGAAATAAGAAGGAATGTATGGTGCTCCTTGTTGAATGAGATCTGACTTTAGCTCTTGATGAAGACGCGGTAGATGATACCAAGGTACGGCGGGGTAAAGATGATGCTCTAAATGATAGTTTTCATTACACATAAAAAATCTCACCAAAGGAATCGTCAAAATTGTGCGGGTTCCACGAACTAAATCTGCCTCATGTTCGAGCAAGGTGTGCTGACTCATCCCGCGAATATTGACCATTGTATTAATCCACAGCATCGGAATCAACCAACCATGAATTAGGAATGCTGTAGGAATAGGCGATCGCAGCACCCCTATCACCAATAAGCCCAGCAAAGCTACTTCGATCGCAATCCATACCCGTTCTGATTTATTTCCCTGCCAAAAGCCAAGGATCGGAATCGCAATAATGTAAACAGGATAACCAATGATCAATCTACCCCAATGCATCAAGAATGTTAGCCAGTTCCATTTGGTGTAGTTCTTGTAATGGTCGGGATCTCCTTCTATACCTAAGTGTTTGTGATGCTTGAGATGTAACACTTTGTATGCTGAGAAGTTTTGCCCAACGGGTAATGCGCAAAGAATACTCAGCCATCGATTCCAATGCGAGTTACGACTTAGTAATCCATGTACTCCTTCGTGGGTGAACAGACTAATGCCATGTAGAGAAGCTGCTGCTAATAAATACAGAGGTAAACAGAGAATGTATACCCAAGGTGTCGCGATCGCCTGTACTAAGGCATACAATGCAAGCGCCGCTACTAAGTACAAAACAATGAAGATCGGCAAGCGTTGAGGATGCTGATCAAGACTATGTAATTGCTTGAGTAGTTCGGCATCTAGCTTTGGCTTTTCTATCTCTTCACGAGTCTTATCCTGCTCAGGGCTAAGATTTTCCTTGTCTGAGAATTGTTGTGTTTTCATAGACCTAAGGATTTCCACAAAAAAGGATTAAAATGAGTTGCAATTATGAAATCTTATCTTTCATTCCTATCTTAAATTGTGCGCGATCTAAGTTTACATAGTGGTGACTGTCATCACAGGCGATCGATGATATAAATGCGCTTTGCGCTTAAACCCAAACCAAAAAAACATAAAAGCGTTGCAAAGCAACGCTTTTATGTTTTTTTGGTTTGAGCGGCAATTGCTGTAAATGCGCGATAACCTCCTCCATAAGCTAACCAAAAGGCAAGGGCAATTCATGAATTGCCCTTGCCTTTTTAGGATTTAGAGAATTCCTTCTTTTTGTGCCATTGATATCATCAAATCAACCACACGACAGGAATAACCCCACTCATTGTCATACCAAGAGACAACCTTAAAGAAGTTTGGATTTAGTTCCATACCTGCGCCAGCATCAAAGATACTTGATCGCGAATCTCCTCTAAAATCAGTTGAGACAACCTCCTCATCCGTATAGCCGAGAATGTCCTTTAATGAATCCTCTGATGCCGACTTCATTGCCGCACAGATTTCTTTGTAACTAGTGGCTTTCTCAGTCCTAAACGTCAAATCCACCACCGACACGTCAGGTGTCGGTACGCGCATAGCCATTCCCGTCAGCTTGCCTTTCAGTTCTGGCAGTACCAAAGCCACCGCCTTCGCAGCACCTGTAGAAGCAGGAATGATGTTTTGACTAGCACCACGTCCACCGCGCCAGTCTTTTTTGCTTGGCCCGTCTACCGTTGGCTGAGTCGCAGTCATCGCATGAATAGTTGTCATCAAGCCTTCCGCAATGCCGAAATTATCATTAAGAACCTTTGCGATCGGCGCTAAGCAATTGGTGGTGCAACTTGCATTGGAAACGATCAAATCAGTTTCAGGATTGAACATAGTATGATTGACTCCAACTAGCAATGTTGGAACCTTTTCGGGATCTTTCGTGGGAGCAGAAATAATTACGCGCTTTGCACCAGCATTAATATGCGCGATCGCACCAGCATAGTCAGTAAATAAGCCCGTGGACTCCACCACATAGTCGGCTTTTAGCTCGCCCCAAGGCAATTCTGATGGGTTGCGAATTGCCGAGCAAGGAACAAACCTGCCATCAATCTCAATGCCTTCTGCGTGAGATGCGATCGCACCGTCATAGAGTCCATGAGTAGAGTCATGTTTGAGAAGATAAGCGAGGTTATCAGAAGGAACTAGATCATTGATTCCGACAATCTCGATTTCGGGATGCTTGGCAGCAACGCGAACCACTAATCGTCCAATTCTGCCAAATCCATTAATGCCAATTCTGAGTTTAGCCATATTTTGCTTATCCAGCCTACCTATAGTGCTTCGCGATCATGCTAACCCAAGTTCTATAGTCTAAAAACTCTAAAAACTTAATATGTCAGGGTTTGAATATATAAATATGGCGATCCCCAGCACTGTTGTCAGAAATATATCAGCTTTTAGTCTTGAACAAAGAGGGATTTTTGGGTTTAAAGTTGGTGCATCTAAACTTGTTGAATTAGGGTTGCCTCTATGAGTTTTTTTTATAATGCTTACTTTCTGAAAACCCAACAGCCGATCGCCAAAGTTCAAGAAAAACTTCCACAGCCTGAACAGATTCCTAATTCAGATTGGATTGTTTGCGATTTTGGCGATAGCTATGTTGATGGGACATTCGAGGAAGATACATATTTGACCCAAGAGCTTTCAGAAGAATTTGGTGAAGTGATTTTCATTGCGATTGATACAAGCAACGATCAATTAGATTATGAACATTCCCTAGATGGTGTAATTCTGAGGAAGTTGTCATGGCTTTCCGATGGTTGCGAATCGACTTGGATGTGCGTTGAAGGTGAGATAGAAGAATGGGAACGAACTTCGATCTTTTCATTGGATAATTTAAACCGCACCAAGGAAATGATTCGCTACAATCGCCATTTACAATTACTCCCTGCTGCTGAGATGGAAGTTAAAGAACAAGAGTTACAGAATATTTGGCAAAACCCTCAATATTTACTCAATAGTCAATTGCCACTAGGCGATGCCACTTTAGGTATGGTAATTCAGAAACATTTCTTTGGTATCACCGAATAAAACCCAAAGAGTGTGAAGCGGCGCAAAGCTCAGCCTCACACTCTTTGGGTTTTATCCAAAATCGCGTTAAAGTAGTCCTACATCTAAAATATTCAGTCTATTAGGATGACAAATTTTATGTCTCGTTTACCTCTTGCCTTGGCAACCGCCTTTGACCGCCGCAACGCTCTCAAAATTATTAGCGGTATCCAAAACTTCGATCGCAACTCCGTGAAAATGGTCGTGCAGGCAGCCGATCGCGGTGGCGCTACCTTTGTTGACATCGCGGCTGATGCTGAGCTAATTGCGATCGCTAAGTCTAATTGCTCTTTGCCTATTTGTGTATCCGCAGTCGAAGCTCACAAGTTGGCTGAGGCTGTGGCTAATGGTGCAGATCTAGTCGAAATCGGTAACTACGATAGCTTCTATGCGCAAGGTCGGATTTTTACCGCCGATGAAATCATTGCTTTGACTGCCGAAACTAGAGCATTATTGCCTCATACCGCTATCTCGGTCACAGTCCCACACACATTGCCTCTAGATGAGCAAGTCACCCTCGCTGAGAAACTCGAAGCGATCGGGGCAGACATCATCCAAACTGAAGGTGGCAAAAGCTCGGCTCCAACTCATGCAGGTATCCTCGGTGCGATCGAAAAAGCATCTCCAACCCTCGCCGCTGCCCATGCCATCAGCCGCGCTGTATCAATCCCCGTACTTTGCGCTTCTGGATTGAGCAATATCACAGCACCTATGGCGATCGCTTCGGGTGCTTCAGGTGTTGGTGTTGGCTCCGCAGTTAACCAATTAAATGACGTGGTTTCCATGATTGCGACTGTTCGCGCTCTTAGAGAAGCGATTAATAGCAATGTTGCTAATCAAGCGATCGTGTAAAATTAAGCTCTATTAAGTCTCCTCCTATCTCCCAAATTGGAAGAGGGGAGGAGACAAGTTCTTCTCTTTCCCGTTTCTACAGCCAAGAAATCAGAAAAAATCATACCTTTAACTTTTTAAAGGCTAAAGCTGTTTTTGATAACTATAAGGAGGGTATATGAAATTCTTAGAAGTTTTTAAAGAAGCTAATGGACAATACTCGTCAGTTAGAGTTCAGGTTTGGCTAGTCATTTTGTGCTTTTGTGGAGATTGGATTTGGCATATTGTTAGAGACAAAACATATGCTCCTGATATATCGATAGTGGGGATTGTTTTGGGTGTTCTGGGCGCAAAAGTAGTTCAGAAATTTGGGGAGGAGGGTAGTGCTGGTAAATCACAATAAAAATTCACCCCATATCCGTTGAAACTACTATGACAGGTTTACGTCGAATCATCTGTTCTACTCAAGGAGCAATCGATCTCCAAATTAACGGAGCATTGGGGATTTCCTTTAACGATCTAAATAGCGATCACGCTTCACGCATACCAGAAATTTGCCAGTTTTTATATCAACAGGGGCTAGACGGATTTTTGCCCACACTTGTAACTACATCTATTGAGCAAACGCATCGATCGCTACTTGTTCTGGCTAAAGCAATCTCCTATCAAACGCGAAATCCTAATCCTCTCGAAGCCAAAATTTTAGGCGTGCATCTTGAGGGGCCATTTCTTCATCCTGACAAAAGGGGCGCACATCCGCAGCAACATTTATTACCGCTAAATCTCGAAACATTGCAGCAGGTATTAGGTGATTACACCAAAATTATTAAACTTGTTACCCTCGCGCCCGAACTCGATCCCACTGGTGAAACTATCAAATATCTATGCGATCGCAATATTACTGTTAGCTTAGGACACTCTACGGCTAATGCTGAGCAAACAAGATTAGCGATCGAGCAAGGCGCAACTATGGTTACTCATGCCTTTAATGCCATGCCAAGTTTGCATCATCGGGATGTCGGTTTATTAGGTGAATCAATTTTAAGCGATCAGGTTTGGTGCGGATTAATCTCCGATGGAGTTCATGTTTCACCCGAAATGATCAAACTACTCTATCGGATGACAAACAAAATTTTTCTAGTCAGCGATGCGCTTGCACCACTCGGTTTACCAGATGGCACTTATCCTTGGGATGATCGCCAGATTACGATTAAAAATGGCACAGCAAGATTACCCGATGGCACGCTCTCAGGCACGACACTGCCCTTAATCAATGCAGTCAATAATCTGATCGAGTGGGGAGTTTGTGAGCCAGAAAATGCTATTAAATTAGCGATCGACTCTCCCCGCCTTGCCATAAATCTTGAAATCGATCAAGATGCGCCTCAAAGGCTCACTTGGTGTAGTTACTCGTTCTCGTCTCCTGGACGAGCCGGCTCTACTTCGTTCGTCTGTGAAATTAGTGGAATGCAACGAAAAAATGATCCATATAAAACCCAAAAATGTTGAGGTGGGCTAAGCTCACCTCAACATTTTTGGGTTCAATTATTTTCTGTATATCCCTCAATTAAATATAGATAAGAACCGATTTTTGAGTGGCGCGGCGAAGCCGTGCCACTCAAAAATTGGTTCATAAGCTTAGCGTACTATCAGACATAGCATGGGTTACAGACTTAGTAGCACTATTAAGATTTTGATTGGTAGCAATAAACTCTTGATGTTGATGCATTTTTAAAATCATTGCCAAACTTTGCTTGAGCTTAGTTCTTGGTACAACCGCATCTACAAATCCATGATCGAGCAAATATTCTGATGACTGGAAGCCATCGGGAATTTTTTGCTTTAGGGTCTGCTCGATGACTCGCCGCCCTGTAAAACCGATTAAAGCTTTAGGCTCCGCCAAAATAATATCGCCGAGCATTGCAAAACTCGCAGTCACGCCGCCCGTAGTGGGATTTGTCAAAACGGGAATATAAAGCAAATTAGCTTGCCGATGACGCTCAAGAGCCGCCGAGGTCTTTGCCATTTGCATTAAGCTCAAAATTCCTTCTTGCATCCGTGCTCCACCCGAAGCACAAAATATCAAAGCAGGAAAGCGTTTTGCAGTAGCAGTCTCTAGCATACGGGTGATTTTTTCACCCACTACCGATCCCATACTGCCGCCCATAAAGCGAAAATCCATTACTGCCATTGCAGCATCACACCCATCGATCTTGCCAGTTCCAGTGATCACCCCATCACTTAAACCAGTTTTTTGCTTATATTCTTTGATGCGATCTATATAAGGCTTACGATCTTTAAAACCTAGTGGATCACAAGAAGTTAAATCTGGATCCATTTCCTGCCATGTACCCGCATCAATCAGCTGAGCTATACGCTCATAAGCATTAACCTGATTGTGATGACCACATTCTGGGCAAACCATCAAATTGATTTTTAGATCCTTTACGTAGGTTAAAGCACCACAACTAGAACATTTGTGCCACAAACCGTCAGGAATTTCGCGTTCTTGAGAATTTTGATTTAGATTAGGAGTCTTGCGGTGATATGCTTCACCTGCACGGGAACGGGTTTCAGCAAACCAATCAAACAGTGACATAGCGGCTCACGGTTTACAGAACAAGCTTTAGTTGTCAATATTGACAGACGACAACTGTAGCCAAAAATACAAGTGTAACTTTGTCATCATACAGCGCTTTGCACTCTCAGTAAAACTGAAGAGCGCTGTCAGCAATTCTCATTATGAAACCAATTTTGTATTTTCCCCTGCTTGCGGTGGGAAATACAAAATTGGTTTTTTGAAAATCAGCCGCAGACTGATTTTCAAAAAACCAATTTTTAAAATTAGAATTGCTAGATCGATGCAAAAGCATCGCCATTCAGTTTTATTCTAAGCTGTCGCTCGGTTTCTGCTTGACCCGCTCAACTTGGGAGTATTTCTCAACTGTTTGAGTCACTTCAAATAGGGATTGCTGCAAGGGTTTAATTGCAGTTTGTAAGTCTTCATAAGTAGCTTCTTCAGCTTCGTATAAATTCTTGAGAGCTTCCATGTTCTTAAGTGTAGGTTCACGCAAACTTGAAGTGATCACCGAGGGACCATTATCTCTGAGGATTTCTTCAACAGTGCGAATCAGGTTAGATGCTTGGTTCCGCATATTTGCTAATTCACGGCGAGCCTCATCTTCTTCAGAATAGACTTCAGCCTCCATCCGCATTCTCTCAATTTCACTAGGGCTTAAGCCACCTGTGTTAGTGATGCTAATACTTTGCTCAACCCCAGTATCAATATCTCGGGCAGACACCTTGAGAATACCGTTAGCGTCAATATCAAAGGAAACCTCGATCTGCGGAATACCGCGAGGCGCGGGACGAATTCCCTCAAGCTCAAACTTGCCGAGGCTCTTATTGTCCTTGACCATTGCCCGTTCACCTTGAAGCACATGGATTTCTACTGCCGATTGATTATCAACGGCGGTGGAGAAAATCTGGGACTTGCTAGTAGGGATGGTGGTGTTACGCTCTAGGTTTTTGGTAAATACACCGCCTTGAGTTTCCAGACCAATTGAAAGGGGAATTACGTCTAGTAATAAGAGATCCTTAACCTCACCACCTAAGATCCCCGCTTGCACAGCAGCCCCGATCGCTACGGCTTCATCAGGGTTAACTGACTGATCTGGCTTTTTGCCATCAAAAAATCTGGAGATCGCATCTTGTACAGAAGGAATACGAGTAGAGCCACCAACCAAAATAATCCGATTGATCTCTTTCGGCAATAATCCCGCATCTTTAAGAGCTTGAGCCGTGGGTTCGAGTGTTGCTTTGACTAAAGATGCAGTAATCTCATCAAATTTAGAGCGCGTAAAGTCTAGCTCAATGGTCTTGGGTCCTGTTGCATCAGATGCAATAAATGGCAAGCTAATCAAGGTTGACGGTGCGCTTGAAAGCTCAATTTTGGCTTTTTCAGCAGCTTCTTTGAGTCGCTGCAAAGCAGTTTTGTCAGCCGCTAAGTCAATTCCTTCTTTTTGTTTAAAGTCAGCAACTAGCCAATCTACAATCATAGCGTCAAAGTCATCACCACCAAGGTGATTATTCCCTGATGTTGCCTTAACTTCAAAAATACCATCGCCAAGTTGTAGCACGGACACATCAAATGTACCGCCGCCAAGGTCAAACACTAAAACAATCTGATCTTGGTCTTGTTTGTCCAAGCCATAGGCGAGTGCAGCTGCGGTAGGTTCATTGACAATCCGCAAAACCTCCATGCCCGAAATCGCCCCAGCATCTTTTGTCGCTTGGCGCTGAGTATCGGTGAAATAGGCAGGAACGGTAATAACCGCTTGCGTCACTTCTTCACCTAGATAGTTCTCGGCATCTTGCTTAAGTTTTTGCAAGATCATTGCCGAAATTTCTTGAGGAGTGTAGGCACGATCGCCAATTTGGACATCTACAGTACTATCTTTACCCTTGACCGCAGTGTAAGGAACGCGGCTGCGTTCCTGTTCGGTCTCATCCCAGCTACGACCAATAAATCGTTTGATACTGTAAACCGTATTTACTGAGTTGGTAACTGATTGGCGCTTAGCAACCTGCCCAACAATGCGCTCGCTGCTGTCTTTGACAAAAGCGACAATACTAGGTGTGGTTCGCCCTCCCTCTGCACTAGAGATGACAACAGGTTTACCACCTTCTAAAACAGAAACACAACTGTTTGTCGTACCAAGGTCGATCCCAATTACTTTCGACATATTCGCCAGTTCCGTTAAAAGCTTTTTTAAAAGTTTAGCTTAATGAATTTCTGAATAATGTACCCTAAGAATGCATTTCAAGATGCAATCGCGATCGCAATCTTGAAATATTTATACTAGTTAGATTCGCCAGAGCTATCTTCGGTCGTATTTTCAGAGGGGGTACTATCGCCACCATCAATTTTGCCAGATGATACTTTAACCAGAGAATGACGCAAAACTCGGTCGTCGCTGACTAAATATCCTGGGCGCAATTCCTCAGTGATTATGCCTTCGCCATATTCAGTCGATGGTTCTTGCATAATTGCTTCATGGAAATTAGGGTCAAAGTCTTGACCGACACATTCCATTCTGACTACCCCTGTCTCTTTGAGGCATTTGAGTAACTGCTTGTATACCGATTGATAACTTTTGTGAATTGACGCTTCACCATCTGTTTTGGGTGAAATTTGTAGCTGGGCTCGTTCAAAATCATCAACTACAGGCAATATTTTTTTGAGGATCTTGCCTGTAATTGAGCCTTCTTGCTCTTCTTTATCCCGCTCTGTACGTTTACGAAAGTTTTCAAAATCGGCATAAAGTCGTAAATATTGTTGCTTGCGATCGTCTAGTTGCTCTCTAAGCGATGTAGCTTCAGCGATTAAACCATTAATTTTGTCTAGCGTTGCTGCGGCTGCGGCGGTTGCTTTACTTGCTTCAGGTTTTGATTCGTTAGCTGTAGTCGCAGCTGCATGAGAGTCTTCTAGCACAGACGATTCTGGATTTGTGATTTGATTTAATTCTTCGGTTGCAAGTTGTTGCAGCCGAGACTCAAGTACGTCATCATCTTCGTCGATGAGGTCGTCAGAATTTAGGTTGTTTTCTTCTTCGATCATTACAGTGATACTCTTTTAGCGCTTTTTAGACTAGCAGTAAATTGCTAAGAGTTAAAATTTAAGTGTTTAGTTTTGACATTTTTTGCTCAGTCATTTCGATTTTACTCTTTATCTGAGACAACGTATAGCAGTTAGTGTCATAAAACAGACAAACAAGGGAGAATAGTAGTGCACTTGTTGATTTTTGGCAGATATTTGAATTTGTAAGGCGATCGCTATTTATGAAAATCCGTGCTGAGAGACTAGAAGATCTCAAGGAAATTTGTGCAGTCAATATAGCCGCCTTTGAGCAAGAAAATGAGGCAATTTTAGTTGATCGGTTAAGGGGGATTGACAACACACTTTCTTTTGTTGCTGAAGAATCCGAACAAATTGTCGGTCATATTTTCTTCAGTCCCGTTACGCTCGATGGTAAATGTCCTGAAGAATTAATGATTCTTGGCTTAGCGCCATTAGCAGTCTTGCCTCAATATCAACGGCGAGGCATTGGCACGCTATTGATTAAACTTAGTTTGGAGAAATGTACTGATTTAGGATGCAAAGCTGTGGTGGTGTTGGGATCTCCAGCATACTATTCACGTTTTGGGTTTATTTCCGCAAAAGAGAAGGGCTTAAAGTGTGAATACCAAGTTCTAGATGATGTTTTTATGGTCTTAGAATTGCAAAATGGAGCTTTGGATGGTTGTCATGGAACCGTCAAATATCGATTAGAGTTCCAAGAATGCGCGTAGCGATCGCTTGTGTGAAAGCCAATATAAAGGGTGGCGAAGCCGCCCTTTATATTGGCTTTCATGGCAAACAATTAAGAGTTGATTTTGTAGAGATGCCAGTCTCAGCAGCATTGCCAGAAGCTAGAGAGCAGAAATATTGGCGGATATTAGGCGCAAGATTTACAACATTGGTAAAATCTGCGGCTTCGATACTGCCAATATTCTCAACGATCGCATTGCGAAAATTTGCCCCATTAAAATTTGTCCCCGCAAACTCGATCAAAATTAGCTTTGATGCTGTTAGATTAGCCAAACTTAGATTTGCATTAGAGAGATTGGTCAAATGTAGTTCCGCCGATCGCAAATCTGAGGCGGACAAATTGGCTTCATCTAAGATCGCTTCACTCAAATTAGCTGCACTTAAATTACTCTCACTCAGATTAGCCTTAACTAAATTGGCTTTGCGAAGGTTAGCAAGCAATAAATTTGATCCCTTGAGATTCGCGGAATTGAGATCAGCTTCACTGAGATTTGCTCTCATTAGCTCTGCTTTTGGTAAAAGCGCTGAGACTAACTTCGACTGTGATAAGTTTGCCCGCAATAAATTTGCTTGAGATAAATTTGCTTCGGTCAGATTAGAAAAAGCTAAGTTAGCATCAACAAGACTAGCGTTACTAAGATCTGCGCCTCGGAGATCGACTTTAACGATCTTTGCACCATTCAAATTCGCATTTTTGAAAATGACTTGGCGCAAATCTACGCGCTCTAAAACAGAACCGCTGAGGTTAATATTGCTAAAGTCCTGACCTTGTAAGCGATCGCCTTGAATTCCTGTCAACTGCACATAGCGAAAATCACGCTGACCTTCGGCATATTTAGCTTGTAAAGTTGCGGCTGTGATTGGGATTAATTTTGGGGGTGCTACAGCAACTGGAGTGGGGGCATTTATTGGAGAAGGAGAACTTACTGGTAAATTAGTGGGAGTGTTAGTTCCTATAGGCTGAGGTTGCGATGGAGTATTTTTCGCCAGCCAAAAAATAATCCCTACAAGCCCTAAAGCTGCTATTCCCAACGCTAAAAATATCTTGTATTGCTTAAAAAATATAGGTTTTTCTTTGCGTGATGGCTGATCAGACTGGGCTTGCTGATCCTTGCCATGACATCGGCGGATCAGGCGATCGCACAATTCACGGGTTTCATCATCAGGGATATTGGAGATCGACTGAAATACTGGAGACAACTCAGGCTCTTGAAAATCGTTTTGCCGAAAAATCAAATTTTTATTGTCTTCATGAAATGTCTCCCAAAGATTTGGCTGACTTGCGAGAGCTCGAAGTGATAAGGAAATTACCGCAAAAGAAAATTCATCAAGGCGATCTCCAAAGTCCTTAGAAGAGCGCATAGGGGGCTGATAATTGGGATGTCCCACTTCAAGGGGCGGAGCACCTCGCAATGCGGGGACGTACATTCCGTCATAGTCAACAAGCTTTAGCTCTCCCTCAGAGTCAACCATGATATTCCCATGCTGCAAATCGCCATGGGCGATCCCCACCTTTTGCAGATCTTTTTGCAGTTGTTTCAATTGCCGATCTAAACGCAATAAAACTTGCGAATCGTCAATATGTTCGCCAATATAACGATCTATTTCTGCGCCTTGCACCCAATCCATTTTCAAAATCGGATACCATTCGCCTTTGACGAGAATTCCTTGCATCAGGAACTCGAAATCGACTAAGTAAGGAATTTGATGTTGGCTGAGATATTCGCTGATTAACTTGTATCGCTGCTGTACATCTGATTGAGGAATCCTCGTAAAGCAACGCACTGCCCAAGAACGATTCCCCTTAGTTAGCTTGTAGACAGTGGCAAAGTTTCCCGACCATAACAAGACTCGCCCCCGTGAATTTTTGGCAGTGCTTGACTGCTTAAGTTCAGGATCGACAAAGCAGAGATGCGGATTTTGCACCGCGATCGTAAAGTCGATGTTTAAGGGCCAAGCTTGAATATCTGTCATGACTCACAATGCACTTCGGTTGCATCCTGAATTTTGAGGCATAGCAAGGTTGTATCATCGTTGGCTATTTCATAGCGATCGCGCAATTCAGTCACCCACTTTGCAAACAAATCTTGTGTCTTGATCTGTTCTAATTTTACCCAAGGATCTTGGTTTGATTCTATTTGCTTAAAAATCCAACAGGCGATCGCGTCGGTCGCCAAATAAAAGTAATCTCCGCATTTTGCAACTCCATGAATTTGCAAAATATTAATATTTGCCGCCTTTACATTGGTTCCGATCAGTCTTGGACGATTATTAAATTCATGGCTTTTTTGCAAAGGAAAACTTTTTTGCAAGGTGCGATCGCGCACTACAAACAAGCAAGAATCTCCCACAGCCAGAGATTTCCAACTTAAATCCGCAAAAACTTCTAAGCTCACAAAAGTCGCAAAAGCCCCTTCTCCAGCCTTACGTTTGGCAAACCAAGACAAATCTTGTTGTCCTAACCATTGCTGCCAAGTTGCTTGTAATGGTAATAGCCAAGTTGTGGCACAAGCATAAACCTCTTGCCAAGGCAACTGGCGATCTGTAAAAGCCGTAACTAAAGCCCTTGCCCATTCTTGCGTAAAGGAAGACTCGGTTGCTCCATCCGACAATGCAATCGACATTATGGGATTACGTTGTACACAATCCCAAATATCTTCACATTCGGAGATCGCATTGCCTGCTTTCTGTACTGAAAAACCTTGAATAAGCTCAACGCCAAACCGTGATTTTTTTGTTTCTAAATCTTGCAAATTAGTTTTGGCAGATAAATCATATAAACTGCGATCGCCATATTTGCGATTAGTGGCAGCCATCAACTTAAACCCAAAATTTGCATACCCATATTGGGAATGCAATCCAGAACAAGAATTATTGCAAAAGTATCTAAACACGATATCTGTGGTGATCGGCAATTTGATCAGCAAATTCAAGGTCACACCTTAGCACATTAATCTAATAGAAAAGCCGCCAAATGGCGGCTTTTCTTATCAAAAAATAGAGCGTGCTTAGCACGCTCTATTTTTATTATGCAATAGCTAAAGATGCTAAAGCATCTGCAATTGAGGCGCTCGGCGCTGTAAATTCACCCGTCACAACAAATTCAAGCCTTAGCTTTAGCCAACGCATTGTATTTGGATCAGTTGTGATAATTGCCGCCGCAGGCTGGGGAATTTGTTTTTTAATACTTGCCATCTCAGGCGTTTCCAAAAAAGCAGGCTGCTCAATTAACCAAAAATTAATTTCCTTATTGCGTGCTTCAAAATTGCGCCGACGCTCCGATAGGGTTTCACCCAAAGGTTTCCCTTCGTCTTCGCATAGGTACTTACGGCTAGCAGCCACAAAATAATATTGCTTTGAGTCTGACATAAATTTTTTTCTTAACAAGGTAATAGCTTGTAAAGCCAGATCTATGTTAACGCTTATTTAACTTCAGCAATTCTCATTATAAAAACCGGTTTTTTGAAAGCTCACCTTAGGTGAGCTTTCAAAAAACCGATTTTGTTGTTTCCAGCGCCGAAGGCGCTGGAAACAACAAAATCGGTTTCATAATGAGAATTGCTGATTTAACTTATAGAACTTTGCAATAGATTAAACTGTGACGTTAGTTCTAGAACATTATTTAAAACAAGATCAGCCCCATTTTGTCTGAGCAACGCTGCATAGCGATCGCGTAAATTTTGACTCACATGGGGAGGAATCACACCAACTGCAAAATATTGATAACTAGGATCATAAATCTTCGCCTTAACGACCGTCAGCATATCCGCTACCGTATCACCGATGTAGACAACAATAGTTGCAGATTTATCCTGTCTGAGTTCAATTTGCTTCACAGCAAGTAAAAGTCCCGTAGGATCTGGTTTACCCGCTGCGTCTTCCATAGCAATCAATACAGGAGAGTCTATTTCTAAACGCTGCAAAACATAACTAGCTGAAGCCCTTGTCGCACCACTAAAAAATCCCCAGCCAATCCCTGCGATCGTCAAATCCCGAAAATATTCCGTTGTCGCGATCAACGGCTCCGTCGCAATATATCCATCTGACCAGTCAGAATTCCTACCCCGATAACGACCCTGAAAGAATTCCACAATTGTTTCATAGGATATTGCGACCTCCTTCCCTAGACCTTGAAAATATCGCTTAATCAACTCCTGTGAAGCTTCCCAGTCATTATTCCAAATTCCTTCAGCTTTTAACTCGTCGATTTCCTCTGGGGTAGGACGATAATCTGCATTTGAAAAATATTCAACCGTATCTGCTAGTGCTCGGCGATAAGAACCCGATACATCGCGAATCACGCCATCAATATCAAACACAAAAATACTTGTGTTTAATAGATTTAAATCAACTTTAGAGGTTTCAATCATGTTATATTGCAAGATCGCTACTTTAATATGTAATTTAACTTTTCTTGGAGGTAGGTAGCATTGTCCCAGTTTATTCTAAAAATCTTATGGTTAGAAAATAATGTAGCTCTTGCTGTCGATCAAGTCGTTGGCAAAGGTTTCAGCCCTCTCACCAAATATTTCTTTTGGCCCCGTGATGATGCTTGGGATCAACTTAAAACAGAAATGGAAAGCAAGCCTTGGATTGCTGATCAAGATCGAATTGAAATTTTAAATAAGGCAACCGAAGTAATTAATTACTGGCAACAAGAGGGTAAAAACCGCCCCATGACAGAAGCTCAAGGTAAATTCCCTGATGTCATATTTACTGGTAGTAACTAGTAATTATCGCGAAAGTCACAAAAAGAAAGGCAGTGCTTAGCACTGCCTTTCTTTTTTGGGATAAGATGCGACAAACTGCCTCTTATGCCAAAACACAAAATGTCGTAGCCATTTTGTGTTTTTTAAACCCTTACAGAGTTTGATTTTTAATTCACAAAAGTGTTGTCACACTTTTGTGAATTAGTATTATTGGTTATTTGTCGAGATCAGGCATGGAAAGTACAGCCTCAGTCTTACGGTCAATACCCTTCTCAAATCCAGCAACAGCTGCGCGAGCGCGACCAGCGTGCCATAGGTGACCAACTAAGAACATGAAGGACAATACGAAGTGCGAAGTAGACAACCAAGAACGAGGAGAAACAAAGTTTACCGCATTGATTTCAGTGATAACACCACCAACTGAGTTCAAGGAACCCAAAGGAGCGTGGGTCATGTACTCAGCAGCGCGACGAACTTGCCAAGGTTGAACATCATTTTTAAGCTTATCAATGTCTAAACCGCTAGGTCCACGAAGAGGCTCCAACCAAGGACCACGGAAATCCCAGAAACGCATGGTTTCACCACCGAAGATGATTTCGCCCGAAGGAGAACGCATCAGGTACTTACCTAAGCCAGTAGGACCTTGAGAAGTTGCAATGTTTGCACCTAGCTTTTGGTCACGGACAAGATATGTAAATGCTTGAGACTGAGAAGCTTCGGCAGCAGTAGGACCAAAGAATTCGCTAGGATAAACGGTGTTGTTAAACCATACAAAGCAAGTTGCAATGAAAGCCATGAAGCTCAATGCACCAAGACTGTAAGAGAGATAAGCTTCACCAGACCAAACAAGGGCGCGACGAGCCCAACCGAAAGGTTTGGTAAGGATATGCCAAATACCGCCACTAATACAGATCAAACCGATCCAAATATGCCCACCAACTACATCTTCAAGATTGTCAACGCCAATAATGTTTCCTTCGCCGCCAAAGGGTGAATTGAAAACATAGCCAAATATGACAACAGGATTGATCGTTGGGTTGGTGATTACACGTACATCGCCACCACCAGGTGCCCATGTATCGTAGAGACCACCAAAGAACATAGCCTTAAATACGAGTAGCAATGCACCGCAACCCAATATTATCAGGTGATACCCGATAATATTGGTCATTTGGTTCTTGTCTTTCCAGTCGTAACCAAAGAATGAAGAATAGTTTTCTAAGACTTCAGGTCCACGCAAGGCATGGTAAGTTCCACCAAAACCAAGTACAGCCGAAGAAATAAGGTGTAAAACACCAACCACGAAGTAAGGGAAAATATCTACAACTTCACCACCAGCACCAACGCCCCAGCCTTGAGTTGCCATGTGAGGAAGAAGGATAAAGCCTTGCTCGTACATTGGCTTTTCGGGAATAAAGTGCGCGACTTCAAACAAAGTCATTGCGCCAGCCCAGAATACGATCAAACCGGCGTGAGCTACGTGAGCGCCCAGCAGTTTGCCAGAAAGGTTAATGAGTCTTGCGTTACCAGACCACCAAGCAAAGCCCGATGTATCTTGTGTACGTCCACCCACTCCTAGCGAGTTTAAGTTAATGGTCGTCGTCACGAGAGGTTATCTCCAGAAAACTTTTTATAGGTTTAAAGTGCAAATAATTTTTTAGCTATCAGAAATCAGCTTTTGTAGCTGAACAACGTCTAGAAGTTTGATGAGAATCATCATAATCTAAAACCTAGTCGAACTGAGCTGATATCTGATAGCTAAGTAAGTTGTTACTAAAAGATTTTGTACAGCTTAAGTAAACTGTACAAAATCTTTTGAATTACGAAGATTACAATGCGTTACCGCGAGGCAATACTTCTTCAGGGAAGATAAATCTTTCAGCTGGTTGGTCTTGAGGAGCCATCCAAGCACGGATACCCTCATTCAAAAGCAAGTTCTTGGTGTAGAAAGTTTCAAATTCAGGATCTTCTGCTGCACGAACTTCTTGAGATACGAAGTCATAGGCACGCAAGTTCAATGCTAATCCGACAATACCAACGCTACTGAACCATAGTCCAGTTACTGGTACGAATAGCATAAAGAAGTGCAACCAACGCTTGTTGGAGAAAGCAATACCGAAGATTTGGCTCCAGAAGCGGTTAGCTGTAACCATGGAGTAAGTTTCTTCAGACTGAGTTGGGTTGAAAGCTTTGAAGGTGTTAGCGGTTTTACCATCGCCATCTTCAAACAATGTGTTTTCAACGGTAGCACCGTGAATAGCACAGAGCAATGCTCCACCAAGGATACCTGCTACGCCCATCATATGGAAGGGATTCAGAGTCCAGTTGTGGAAACCTTGTAAGAATAAGATGAAGCGGAAGATGCCAGCTACGCCGAAGGTTGGGCCGAAGAACCAACCAGATTGACCCAATGGGTACATTAAGAATACAGATACGAATACGGCGATAGGACCAGAAAATGCAATCGCATTATAAGGACGGATACCGACTAGACGAGCAATTTCAAACTGACGCAACATAAAGCCGATCAAGCCAAAAGCGCCATGAAGTGCTAGGAATGTCCATAGTCCTCCAATTTGGCACCAACGGGTGAAGTCGCCTTGTGCTTCAGGTCCCCATAGTAGTACTAAAGAATGTCCAACACTAAGAGGGGGAGATGATACTGCTACAGTGAGAATGTTACAGCCTTCTAGGAAGCTAGAAGCTAGTCCGTGGCTATACCAAGATGATACGAATGTGATGCCTGTGAACCAGCCACCAACTGCTAAAAATGCGGTGGGGAATAGCAGTAAGCCACTCCAGCCGATGAATACAAATCTGTCGCGCTTTAGCCAGTCGTCGATGCTGTCAAACCAGCCTCTTTCGACTTCTTGCGACCTGCCCATTGCAATGGTCATAATTCTAAATCCTGCTTTAACTACTAGTATTTATATGGATTTGAAATTAGCTTAACACATCTTTACGTTTGCCTTCTTACAAAATACTTAAGAGCTTCAAACCCTCTCTAGAAAAAGGTTTGAACCAATTCCATAAAGTATATATATTCGACAACAAATCTTAAAAAAATGTTAAGGGTTGTTAGATATATCTCTTTGGAGATAGAGGTCAATAAATTAATATATTTAATTAACAATATAGCAGGACTAAATCCAGTCATTCAAAAATGCTTTAAGGATCAAAGATTGATGCATTATTGAGTTCAATAGACTAAGCATTTACACTTAGTGAACTCCAAGAAAAAATGATCTATATAAATCCCCAAGACATCAAGCACAAATTTTGTAGTACTTCTCACAAAGGAATGCGATCGCGATCGCATTCCTTTGTTCAACAACAGGGCAGTATTAGTTAAGTCCGCACAAGAGGTGATCATAATGATTGGACAATCTAAGGCAAAGCAATCTGATGTAGAGCAAATAAATCTCCTACTAGACAAAATACTATCTAATGCCATCGAACTCTCAGAAGTAGATGAGGAAACTAGTTTGCTTGCTGATTTGTCTCAAGAAGATACTGCGCCTCAAAAGGAGAAAAAATCTGGACAGCTATTTCGTTGGGCAATTTTCAGCTTGTTGGGTTTTGGGTTAGTTGCAATAGGAGCTACAGCATTTCTGGGAGTGTCATCAAGCTGCAAAAATAAGAGTCCTGAAGGTAGGACTTATTTAGGAGCTATAGGTAAAACACAACAAGCTTTTTGGCTAGAAAATAGAGCTTTTGGGCGATCAATTCCTGCTTTAGCAATTGGCATTAGCGAGGAGACAGAATCCTATAAGTATGATATATAAAGTTTTGAGCATGTTGCCTACCATTACGGTGTTCCCAAGAATGACAATTTAGTAAGTTATGTTGGTGCAGTGTTTGTTATACCTGAAACAGATCAAACATCGCAGGGCTTAACCCAACAGACAAATCAAACATCAAGCACAAAGACAATCTCCAAGACAATCTCCAAAAAGGATCTGACTACAGTCACGATTCTTTGTGCATCTTCCAAAATTGGTGTAAAGCAAAAGCTAGCAAATCCATTTCTCCAAAATGGGACTCCAACATGTGCTGAGGGTACTGTAGCGTTCAATTAGCTGTCTCACAAAACTAACTTATAAAGAGATTGACCGATGGATAACTACGTAAATTATCGTTATCGTGATTTTCAGAATCAATCGTTTCAGAATGAATTTCCTAAAGGCGAAGAGAAAAAAGCTGACTTTACAGGCTCAAGGTTAAAGAGTTGCGATTTTCGAGGGACAAATCTAGCAGGTGCTGATTTCTCGGAAACAGCGATCGGACAAGATAAACAGAATTTCCAAAAACAGATCATGCAAATGTCATTGCATATCATTTTGGGCATCCCTCTCGGTTTATTATCTTGGTTTTCTGGCAGACTTGTTCTCGTGGGCTGCGGGGGGGAAGTCGCAAATCCTTATGGGTGGATTACAAATCCATTTATTTGGATGTTTGCCTTTGCCACAGCCGCAGCCATGTCTCAAAGAAGGCTTTTTTATATATACATGGGGCTAATTGGGTTAATGGTGATCTCTGCCATTAACTCTACTGCTTTGACGATAGTCGGCATAGGCGTGATGATTGCCGCATTTGTGATGTCTCTTTTTGGGCTATATCTGGGCTATAAAAAAGGAGCGATCGCGGTAGGCATGGTCTGGGTAGCGGTGGGAGTATCGTCTGCAATTTCGGCTGGCTATAGCTGGATCAAATACCGAGAAATTCATTATGCAGTTTTATTTGCTGTACTGGCGATTTTGCCTGCGGTTTTAGCGACTAGGGCCTTTAATCTTCACTTTGCAAAAGTCAAAATGTCAGTGATGACTTCTTTTCATGGCGCAGATTTAGAAAATGCGCGATTTGTAAATTCGTACTTAGAAAATTGTGATTTTTTAGATACCAATCTACAAGGTGTAGATTGGTATGGTGCAACTTTAAAAAATTGCAAGTTTCCTAAGGGTTTTTCTATGGATGTAAATGAGGCGATCGCTAAACATCCTGAAGCTAATCCAGGGCTTGAACAATTGGCTGCGACTAATTAACTATGAAAAGAATTAGTGATTGGAACCATGATGGAAATACCTGATGTTATCAAAGGGATACTAATCCTTATTTTTGTATTTGTTCCGATTGAGAAAGCATTAGCCGTTCATCACCAAAAACTATTACGTGAAGGTTGGTTTACAGATCTTTGTTATTATTTTTCTGGCTATTTTATTGGTCATGGCACAACAAAATTATTAATTGTATTTGTATTGTTCAGTCAAAGATCAATACCGATAATGTCTAAATTAGTCGGTCAACAACCACTTATTTTGCAAGTAATTGCCACAATATTCATTGGCGATCTGTGCTTTTATTTTGCTCATCGGCTAATGCATACTGTTCCTTGGTTATGGCAATTTCACGCAATCCATCATAGCTCTACTCATATTGATTGGCTTGCCACAGTACGTGTCCATCCTTTTGAGCAGATTTTGACGAAGGCTTGTCAGATGATTCCCCTTTATTTGCTAGGGTTTTCGTCTGAGGCTTTGGCAATTTATGTGATTTTTTCGAGCGCGATCGCCTTTTTTATCCATGCCAATGTTCGAGTGAAGTTTCCGATTTTAAAATGGATTATTGCTACACCAGAATTTCATAGTTGGCATCATGATCGCTATCCACAGAAAAGTGCTCAAAATCTAGCTGTACAGTTACCAATTCTTGATTATATATTTGGAACTTTGTATATGCCTGAGAATGAACAACCAAAACTATATGGAACCAAATTAAATACCACAACAAATTATTTTAATCATTTAATTTATCCGTTTAAAAATTGGATTAATAAAAATGCAGATAAGTGATTTTCGGCAATTTGTCTCTAAGCGTAGATATTTAATCCCCTTAGCCTTAGTTGGATCGTTGCTAGTTGCTACTGCTGGAGTTTTGAGCATTTTTGCATATCAACATCAAATGAGCTTGCCAGTGTATTTGCAAAGCTTTAGTACGCCACAAATTTCTGTTGAGGAGTTGGCGAGTGGCAAACTCGGATCTGTAGTTTTAATCGATGTGCGATCGCCTGAAGAATATGCTGAAGATCACATTGCGAATAGTGAGCTTGTGCCATTACCCGAAATTGAAGGTGAGGTGGGTATTCAAAGGGTTAAGAGTATTGTGGAACGCTATGCAAAGAATCATCAAGCTAAACCAACGGTAGTTTTATACTGTACTTCTGGGATGAGATCAGTTAAAGCGAATAAGTATCTTAGCGATCGCGGCTATCAAGTGATAACTCTGACAGGTGGCGTTACCGCATGGCGCAAACAATTTATGCGATCACAGGATCTACAAGTTTTGCCAGCCAAATAAAAAAGCGCCATATTTATGACGCTTCTCAGTTTTTTTCTTTTTAAGTCGGGATGATAGGATTCGAACCTACGGCATCCTGCTCCCAAAGCAGGCGCGCTACCAAGCTGCGCTACATCCCGTTGCGAATATCTATGTTACTACACAAAGCGCTAAATATACAAAATTATTTTTGATATTAAATTTTCACTGCAAGACTCTCTTTAAAAACAAAGGGCGATCGCTAATCAAAACCACATCTCAAGGCGATCGCTAATCTTGCAGCCTCTCTAAAAAGTCTTGATATTTTTTCTGTTGCTTTTCCTTTGTTGACCATGACTTCACCTTCTTAAAATCTATCGGATGACGTTTTGCAACCATCACTGCTTGATCGAGACTTTGGCGATCGTTCCAGTGATAGAAACCTGCAAGGCGATCCATTACGCATAAAGTCGGGGTAAGGATGTGTAATTCTAATTCACCAATTTTCTGCACGGTGCATTCTTTGTAATCAATATACTGTTCACCAATCATGAGGGGTGATGGAGGAAACTCAACATAATAATTTGTGTTCGGATGGATGAAATATCTACCTTCCTTGCTAAATCCTATCTGATACATGGCTGCTTCTAGCTTTTGAGAACTAGCGGGAGAAATAAAATCGAGATCGTCAGATTGATATTCATTTTCTGAGTACACCGTAACGACTCCGCCACCAGTTAGCACGGCGATAATATTGGCTTTGGTAAGCGTATCTGAGACGATCGCAGCAATCTCAGCTAGGGATGAGGTTTTGTGTATTTCCAAGGGGTTTATCGGCTTTGCGAGGGCGACGGCGTTGGCGGTAATAGGCTTTGATTTCTTCGGGTGGGGTAACTCTGAGTCGTTGGGCTAATAGGTTTCTAACTGGAGTTACAAAGGGCGATCGCGGGTTCCATGTATAGAGGCGAGTTTTGCCGACTAATCGACTAACTAATAAGCCTGAGTCTTCAAATTTTTGCAGTTGTTTCTGTACTGAACTCAAGGATATCTCAAAGGTATCGGCGATCGCTTTGCCGTAGCCTTCTTCATAATTTTCCAGATATAGCAAAACCTGTTCGGGTGTTTTACCACCAAAAAGTTCTTTTAGCATAGGTTTTAAGCCTTAGACTATCTACCTATTATAGAGGTTATATAGTTGTTAGTAGAGGTAGATTTATTTGGCTTGAGTTAAAGATGATCGCTATTCGCTAAAAGTAAAAGCGAGATCGCTTTAAATGATGTTAAACAAATGCTTGGCTTATGAGATTGGAGCTAAATCGCTATTTGCATAAGTGCAGTAAAGGCGATCTTTTACAGTTAACATCTAGACTAGAATAAGTTGAGATGAGTGATCGCAGGAGAATCTCTAATGACTCAAACAATTGCAAAAAAAATATCACTTTACGACCAAGATCTAAATCTGTGGCTAGAAACAGTGATCGCGCAATTAAAGAGTGGTAGTTTAGAAAACCTCGATATTGAAAATCTGGTAGAGGAGTTGGAAGGCTTGGCAGGTAGAGATCGACGTGAGTTAAGAAGAAGGCTATCGACACTTCTGGAACATTTACTCAAACGTTGCTATGTTGAAAGCGAGTATGACTATGCAGGATGGGAAATCACTATTGATCGCACTCGATTTGAAATAATCGGTATTTTGAGTCAGTCGCCTAGCCTTAGAAACTATGTAAATAGTGATGAATTGTTTGGAGAAGCTTTTACTCTTGCTTTGCGTACTGTAAGAAAAAATCAAGGGTATAAAAATGTTGATTTCCCAAATAGTTGGAAATTTAGTCGCGATATTGATGACATATTAAATGTTGATTTTTGGGAGATTTTATAAAATATTTTATAAAACGTAAGATGCGATCGCTTACTCAAATCATCACAAGGCGATCGCTATTTGCTAAAAGTAAAACCGCGATCGCTTTAAATGATGTTAAACAAATGCTTGGTTTATAAGATTGCAGCTAAATCGCTATTTGAATAAGTACAGTAAAAGGCGATCGCTAAAAAACAGACTCTGCCTCAATAATGTTCTTCTGACGACTTTTAGTTAGTCTCTGCAAAGAATGTTCAAGCGCTAACTCTACAAAAGCAT
This sequence comes from Pseudanabaena sp., assembly GCA_044354985.1. Taxonomy (GTDB): domain Bacteria; phylum Cyanobacteriota; class Cyanobacteriia; order Pseudanabaenales; family Pseudanabaenaceae; genus Pseudanabaena. The sequence goes on from JBIKYZ010000002.1 coordinate 35,444, forward strand.
TAAGAGAATGAGAGTGCGCAGTAAATCCCATTAGATTAAGATAGATATCTGTGGGCATTGCTAGCCCTTTCCAGTAAGCACTGTCAGCTTTTCTATACAGCTTTACGGGCTTAGTAAATTTGCCAGTTTGGATTTCTTCATCTGTAACAACTAACCAACTTTTTCTCTGATTTTCTATGTAAGCAACATATTGAACAATACCATCAACTATCCAGATTCGCATCATGGCAGTTCTTTTATAACTATCTCGTGCTTTTGCTTTCATGTTCCATTGTCCATTAACAGTCACAAAAGGTAACCATAGATATACCGCAAGACTTTCTCTCTTATTTTCCCAGCCTATTTCAGCGATGGGATTTTGTTTGTTTCTTTCAAAACGAACCCATTTACCATCTGGCTTTTCATGAATTCTATAGTTTAAAGATTGAGCAAATTGATAAATCTGATCACGAATTTCAATAGCACATATTTTTTCACTCTCTGAACAATCCCCTAAAAGGTTAACAAAAGCTTTTGGAGGATCAGGCAAATTAAGTGTAAGCGCACTTTCAGTAGCTATTGGTATGTCTATTTTGGCTATTTCTGCCTTTGTGAGCCATTCATACAATATAAATACAAAGCCTTGAACGCTGCTTTTGACTGCATACGAGAAGACAGTAAATTTAAGCTTGTGGTGTTTTAATGTTGTTACAGTACGATTTCTATAGTTTGGGCAAACAGTGTATAGTTCAATGGGTCTACTGTAATCAATTTGTTCATCAAAAGGTTTTTCTTCGACAAGAGCATCGAAATATGCGGTGATTTGGTCAATAACATGAGAATCTTCAACATTTTTTAATTCAATAATGATGAGTTGATTCTTATTTCCTTTCGCCAATATGTCACAAACTCCCTCTCTGCAAATGTACTGACTTTTTAGTGGCTTTAGTCCAATTTTTGGGAGAACCGTATACCAAAAGAACCATTCTAGATGTCGTTCAGTCTCAAACTCTGCACTCTCCCCATAAACACGAAATCTAGGTAAGATTGGGCTGTCCTGATTTGCCATTTCATAGTCACTAAATCTACTAACAAGAATTTTATCAGTTTGATTGAGTTAGAGAGTTGCGATCGCGCTTTACTTTCACCGAGATTAAAGAGGCGATCGCCACTAAGCAAATACAGGTACAGATTTTTGGGCTTCAGTATTTTCTTGATAACTGCCGCGAATCTGAACATACTCATCTTCCAACAGAAAATCTTTCACCTTCTCATACTCCTGCGCCGAATAAACCACTTGATAACCCTCAGTTGGGTCATAAAGCGTATAGCTTCCATCCACATCACCAACCAACATCAAAACATAGGGCAGATCAGAGCTAGGATCGACCCACATTTCAATAAATTTCCAACTAGATAACTTCGCTTGGTTTTGTGCGTGGAATGACATGATATTCACCCTTAATAATTTTCATCTCTGCAAAATACAACGGCAATCGAGTCCCTTCTATAGTAAAGATTTCGGTGAATTAGGCGATCACACCTTACTTTCACAGAGATTAAAGATGCGATGGTATGTTGTGTTTGATGCGATCAGTTACAGTGAAGATATACTTAGATATAGACCTGTAAAAGGTTGAAGTTATGACTAGCTTACTATTACAAGCATTTGAAAAAGCACAATCCTTACCAGAATATCTACAAGACGAATTTGCTGTCCAATTTCTCGAAGACATAGAAAGCGAAATGCGTTGGGTACAAACTCTATCTCAACCACAGCCAGCTAAGCTAGATCAACTTGCTACTAAAGCTTTAAATAACTCCGCAAATGGAAAAACCAAGGTTTTAGGTTTCGACCAGCTATGAGATCAGAGTTAGATGAAGAATTTATCAAACTTTTTGCCAAACTACCCGAACGAGTCCAAAAAAGAGGAGCGATCGCATTACATCTCAACCCTTAAGGTCTAAGTCCGCATGCAAAAAATCGACAAACTGCTGGGCAGTGCGTCCAGATTGACCATTATGGCGAGTAGCCCATTGCAAGGCGCGAAAATTGAGATCATCATCCAACAATTCAATACCTGCACGCTTTGCGAGGTGATGCACGATTTTGAGATAGATTTCTTGGTCGGCTTGCAGGAATGTCAGAGTTAAGCCAAAGCGATCGCTTAGAGATAACTTTTCCTGCATTGTGTCCCAAGGATTGACTTCTTTACTATCGCTAAGATCTCTCAGGCTAGGGCGATCGCTAAAATATTCGCGCAATAAATGACGACGATTAGAAGTGGCGTAAACTAAAATATTATTGGGTTGTGCGGAAAGATTCCCTTCCAGAACTACCTTGAGAGCCTTATAGTCTTCGCTCTCTTCCTCAAAGGACAAGTCATCCACAAAAATAATAAATTTCTGTGGAACTTGACGCAGAAGCTCGGCAATGATGGGCAAATCTTTCAGATCGTTTTTGGCGACTTCGACTAGACGTAACCCACGATCGGAATAGGCATACATCAATGACTTAACCATCGAAGACTTGCCAGTACCGCGACTGCCATAGAGCAAAGTATGCAACCCATGATAGCCCGCCAAAAAAGCTTCTGTATTCTTGTACAGAAGCTGTCTTTGTGACTCATAGCCAATGATATCGGATAGCTGCACCAAATCGGGATAGGCGATACCCTCTAGATGACCCTTGCACCAACGGAATGCATCGTAATCGGTAAAAATGCCCGTTCCTGACTGCCTGTAAAAATTGGCTAAATCTGGCAAAAGTTGAGTCCAGTCATCAGTGGATTGAAATTTGAGAATTAGCGATCGCTTAGCTTCTGAAAGCCTCGATATATCACTTTCTGACAATTGCAGCGTCACAGCGCGATCGCCAAAAGATTCTATACAATCAACTAGCTTATCTCCACCCCAAAGACTAATCTCTTCTAGGACTTGGAGATCATGCTTGGCGGCAGCGACCAATGATTGAGATAACAACTTAAATTCTGTGGTTTGCGCTTGCTGACTAAAGGGATTGTCAGAAGTCAAAATTTGCGAAATTATATAGTCTCTCCAGTTATAGCCTGTCGAGGCGATCGCGCGAAACCATTTGCCATAGGCAAATAAATAGCTAAGTCGCCGTGAGCTATTTTCATGACCATCTAAAGCGAAGTTGGCGAGGCTATGCAATAACTTCACATAGGCTTCCCACGCTTCTTGCTCCAAAACATTTTGGTAAAGCAGTAGTGAGGCAATTCTCACTTGCTTTATATAAATCGATTGCCGCGTCTCTTCAAGCATATCTACATCAAGTTAATAAAGAGCCGATTTTTGGTTGTGCGGCTGCGCCGCACAACCAAAAATCTTTTACTGCTAGTCTCTAGGATATTTCAGCATAATCTTGAAACTCTTTCCATGTTATCCCTTGTTGGAAATAGTTAGGCTGATTTGGTTTATAGGGTGCGGCGAGGCGATCGATGGTCAATATTTCGGCGCGATCGCTAATTACTGGCACATCAGGATCAAATGCTGTTGATCGCATCAAGGAGCTTGAAAACCCTTTGAAAATCATTACTTCATCAAGTTCATCATCAATTTTTAGCTTGACCAGTAAAACTTCTTGAGGATGTTTACTACTATATATTTCTAGCTGTTGACCTTGATTTATAGACATAGTATAAATGATTCTTATTTTAAGTTTAGGTTAGGCGGTGCAGATTTCTAGAATATATTAGGAACTCAGCCTGTAGTGATACTGTCAACAAAATAAAGTAATTTCAAAGTTTTTAGCATATGTGGAAACCTCGATCTCCCAAATTTGTGATTCATGCTTTACCGATCGCCATTCTGACCTTACCTTTAGTAAGCTTTTCAGCGATCGCACAAAGCAACTTTGGGCGTTCTGGAGAAGATGGCAATCGTGGTCGAGATGGACGTAATGGGCGAGATGGGCAAGACATCAAAATTGTCAGTGATGGTAAACCTGCTGCTTATAATCTCACAGGGACAATAGGTGAAGATGCTGAAGATGGAACCGTAGGGCGATCGGCTAGTAGTTGTGAGCAGCCTCGTCGCACTCAATTCTCTCTAATTGGTGCATCTGGTGGTAGTGGCGGTGTCGGCGGTAATGGCGGTAATGGTGGTCGAGGCGGCAATGCAACTATTTTTTACACTGATATTGCCTCACTCCAGATGATCGAAATTCGCAATAATGGTGGAAGAGGTGGACGCAATGGACGCGGTGCTCTTGGTGGAAAGGGTTGTGAATGCCAAGAGACTTCTTGGACAATTACGACCTGTACTGCGGAAATTGAACGCAGACCAGCAAAGGATCCAAACGCTCCTTGGCAACATTATTCTAGAGAGTCGAGAGTTTGCTCAACATCAGGAGACAATTTTGGAGAAAACCTATTAACTAGCCTGTTAAGTAATGTTTTGTCATCATCAAAAGAGCCTAACAGCGACGGTAAGTGGATCTATCGCAGTAAAAAGGAACAATCAAGTAGTGCTTCTTATTCTTGTCAGAGTGGTCGCGATGGACTGACAAGTAATAACGGAATTGAAGGAAAGACTGGCTCCTATGGACAAATCACACTTGTACCGCGTTTAGATATTCCTGTGGAGATTACAAGCGATCGCACACCATTAGGAAATGCGATCGGCAAAAAAGTGGGACTAATCAAAAACATTTGGGTTGAGAGAAGTGGCTTGACACGTATACTAAGGGCTAGTTCTGATGTTCCAGATAGATATACCTATCTCAAAGATACAGCACGACTTTTTTATCGATTTGATTGGGCTGCCAAAGAAACTCCTTTCGCGTTAGGAGTTGATCGAGTGGAAATTGGGGCAAAGGTAAATGTCCGCAATGAGAATGCAGAAATCGAATACCAATTACCTGGGACATTGGAATATCAAGTTATACCTGAGAATAATCTTCAAGTGGTGAAGATTACAGGCGGGTTTAATCCAGATCGGGTTAGTTCTTTCCAATTGCAAACTATCTCAGGTGTCGGTAATGACAATCTGTTAATCCTTAGCGATCGAGGCAATGTGCGCGAATTGCTCAAAGAGACACAAATCGAAGTGGAATGTTTTAGTAAGCAATCAGCAACGGGTGTAGTCGCTGGAGATTATGTAAAACGGCGCAAAGTCACCTTCAAAATTCCGCCAAAACTAGAGCCTAGCGAGGGAGCAAAAGTTAATGGCAATACTTACACTTTGCCCGTTGGTCGTTATTGCTCACCTTGGCTCAAAGCTGATTACAATGCAGCCTATGGAATTGTGATCAGTCAAACCACCAAGAGCGGCGCAAAATATAATCAAAGTATCGACAAGGCTTTTGTCGTCGGGAAAAACTAATGGTTGTAAGTACAGGAATTACGGATGCGATTCATAGTTTGAACGATTTAACAGTGCCTATAGCGCTTTTAATCTCAAGTTGAGTATTTTTAATGCCCCTTCTATGAGATTCTGGTATCAATATAGACTATGCACAACCTGCAAAAATGCTTATGAGTTCGATTCGTGTTGTCCTAATTGAAGACCATGACCTGACCCGCATGGGCATGAAGATCGCCTTGCAACAGCAGGGAGAGCTTGTGTTTGTTGGGGAAGCTGCCACGGGTGCAGAAGGTGTATCGCTAGTAAATAGCCAACATCCTGATGTGGCGATCGTTGATTTGGGCTTGCCTGATATGGATGGCGTAGAAGTAACACGCCAAATCAAGGCAGCGGCTACTGATGCAGGTCGTGCCACTAAAGTTTTAATTTTGACGTTAACCGATAGTCAAGAAACCGTGTTAGCCGCTTTTGCCGCAGGTGCAGACTCCTACTGCATCAAAGATATTAGTTCCGAAAATCTAGTACAAGCGCTGAAACTAACTGCCGAAGGAAACTCATGGATCGATCCTGCGATCGCAAGTATTGTCTTGCAGCAGGTACGCCGTCGTGAAGCAACTGTGGAAATTGATGCGGCTGAAGCAGACTATAAGCAAGTCCTTGCCGCTACGCCATTAACTGAGCGTGAGCTAGAAGTGCTATCTGAGATTGTCAATGGCAATAGCAATGCTGAGATTGCTGAGAGACTTTACATCACTGTGGGTACTGTCAAAACCCATGTACGCAATATTTTGAACAAGCTATGCGCTGATGATCGCACTCAAGCCGCCGTCCGCGCCCTCAGAGCAGGATTAGTCAAGTAAAGTTTTTTAAAGAGATATGTGAAATACATACTCCCAAAAAATTTATCCTATAATCGGGTGTACTGATTTCAAGGTGTGTCTATGCTCCTTTCACTTTTGAGTGGTATTGCTCAAATATTAAACTTCATCGCGGCTAAATTGGAAGATTTAGCCGACTGGATATCAAGGCGATCGCCTTCCAGCGAATATCCAATGCTGCCCCAGAATGACCCTGAAATTAGTCAGCGTCAGGCATTTCTAGATAATGCAAGGCAACTCTATCAATACAACTACACCTACATTGAATCATTGCCAATGGTGGAAACAGTTCCAACCAATGACAGATTCTCTTTACCTTGGATCATTCTCGTTCTCAAGACCGCCGTTAAACTTCTGCGGAACAATCAGGCGATTTTATCACTATCAAAAAATGAGAAGCAAACCACTGAAACTACGCAGGAAGACTTCTCACAACGTTTACTTGCTGCTAGTGAGTCCCGTTCTGAATCAGTTCTAGTAGAGCTATTAGCCGATTTGCCAAAGGCTTTAGAAACTCAACCTACTGGTTTAGAAGGAGATAGAATTGAAGAATATGACAATCTATTTCGGATTATTCCTCTCCCTGTCATCAGTCAGAACTTTACTAGTAACGATGAATTTGCGAGATTGCGTGTTGCTGGCTTCAATCCTTTAGTGATTCAACAAATTAAAGCACTGGATGCAAGGTTTCCTTTAACTGAGGCGCAATTTCAAACGGTTTTGCCAAGTGATTCTCTAGCCGTAGCAGGAGCCGAAGGACGTTTGTATTTAGCCGATTACGCTGAACTAGAAGCGATCGTGGGCGGGACATTCCTCACGCCTGAAAAGTCCAGACAGAAATATATCAATGCTCCTTTAGCGTTGTTTGCTGTTCCTCAAGGAGAAAAGAGCCTGACTGCGATCGCCATTCAACTGGGACAAGACCCTAATACCAATCCCATCTTTTTGCGTCAAGCCGATGAGGAACCGAACTGGTTGCTTGCCAAAACTGTTGTCCAAATCGCTGATGCTAATTATCATGAACTGATTAGTCATTTGGGAAGAACTCATTTGTTTATCGAACCCTTTACGATCGCCACTAACCGCCAACTTGCTAGCAATCATCCCCTATACATTTTACTTAAGCCGCATTTTCAAGGCACTCTTGCGATCAATGATGCCGCGCAATCGACATTGGTTAGTGCTGGTGGATCAGTTGATAGTCTCTTAGCAGGAACGATCGCCACTTCTCGCGCTCTTGCGGTGCATAGTGTCAAAAGCTATAAATTTGATGAGGCGATGCTACCTGTAGATCTGAAGAATAGAGGTGTTGACGATCCGAAGTTACTGCCCGACTATCCCTATCGTGATGATGCTTTATTGATTTGGGAGGCGATCGCCACATGGGTCAAGAATTATCTATCGGTCTATTACTTCAGTGATAGTGATGTGACAAGAGATACGGAACTGCAAGCATGGGCTGCAGAATTGATCTCTAATGAAGGTGGTCGTGTTACTAGTTTTGGGCAGGATGGACAGATTCGCACTTTAGCTTATTTAATCGATGCTGTGACATTACTGATCTTTACAGGTAGCGCTCAACATGCGGCAGTCAACTTTCCGCAAGGCGACATGATGGATTATACGCCCGCAATTCCCTTCGCGGGCTATAGTCCTGCTCCCACTGAGACCACAGGTGCAACTAAAGACAGTTTCTTTGCGATGTTGCCAACGATCGATCAAGCTAAGGGACAATTGCAGTTGACCTATCTGCTCGGTTCGGTCTACTACACCACACTAGGAGATTATGGTAGTGGCTATTTCAGTGATGATCGTATTCAGAAGCCATTACGCGATTTCCAAGATCAGTTAAAGGCGATCGAGCAGACGATCCAGTCGCGCAATGAAACCCGAATTACTAATTATAGCTATCTAAAACCATCACGGATTCCTCAAAGTATCAATATATGAATTTTAACTGAAGCCACGCTTTGCGTGGCTTCAGTTAAAATTGGACAAATTTCTTGCATATAGCTATCGTCAGTCTTGTTAGGACATCAATCCATAAGCGAGTGGCGAAGCACCGCCACTCGCTTATGGGGTTTTGATTTAGTGGCGACAGCTATAAATAGCGATGCTGGTCACACAAAGCAAAGGTGTCAACCAGTCACCCCATAGGACATATAGAGTTTTGGTATCGCGCAAATAAACTGTTTCTAAATGAGTTTCATAGGTATTTACATCTGAAAGCCAAACTGTGCGTCCGTTGGGATCGACAAAACCAGAATAGCCAGTATTAGTAGCTCTAACTGCCCAGCGATCGCTTTCAATTGCTCTTGCCACATCTTGAGCATGGTGTTGCGCAGACATATAAGAAGCAAAGTGGGAATTATTGGAAGCCGATAAAATTAATCTACCACCTGCGGCAGATTGGAAACGGAAAGTTGCTGGATAAGCAGATTCATAGCAAATGCCTACGATGAAACGTCCCCAAGGAGTATCAACGAGTTGTTCGCTCGAACCCGCATCGACCTCGCCTCTGAGCGGAGATAAACGTCTAATCAGATTTCCTAAAAGTGGCTTAAAGGGAATATATTCGCCAACTGGGACAAGTCTCACTTTGTCATATTGACCGAGAATCTTATCTGAGCCATCAATCAGAAATAAACTATTGGTATAGTTATTGGGATCTTCAGCATTAGGATTGCGAGTTGTGCCAAACCCTCCCAACCAGACTGGAACGCGATATTTCTTCACAGCAAGATCAAACGGTTCGCGACGTGCATCATAGTTAGGATAGAGAAAAGAAATCGCAGTTTCAGGGGTGACAATCATTTCCGCCCCTAACTGAGCTAGTTTTTCATAGCCATTAGTGTAGTTATTAACAGCTATTTCCCATCCCTTTGGTTTAACAGTCAGAGCATTGGGGAAATTTCCCTGAATGATTCCTGATTTGATTGCTTGTCCATTGCCACTAGCCATGCGATCGCCTTGCATTTCCCACGCACCATAACCCGCGATCGCAATTAACAAAGAAATCGCTGCGATCGCATAACGTCGTCTTTCCACCCAAGTTCTATGCAAAAGAATTTCGGCAAACAATCCATTAATTGCCACAATCGCCGTAGTCATGGTCTGCTGTCCAGAGATACGGCTAATTTGAAGCAACAGCAAATCATGGGGACTCTGGGTAAAGCCTAGCGCCGTCCAGTAAAGTGGCCCCCAACTCCACACAATTTCCAGTCCGCTAAACATCGCACAAGCAATAATTACCCGACTAGTTACATTGAGCCTCTGCGTGAACAATGACATTCCCCCAGCCCATAAGCCAGACAATACCGCACCCCACGCCGTAATCAGCAACCAAACCAATGTGGCAATCCAAAAACTCGTCCACCAAGGCACGCCCATCCATTCCATTGGATGCACCGTCGTAATCCAAAATAACGCCATACCGTGATAGCAAAATCCCCACATCGCTCCCATCGCGATCGCGTCTTTGACTTTCAGCTTTTGGGCAAGCATCCAAAGAGGAATCAAAGCGATCCATGCTAGCCACCATTGACTAAATGGGTCAGGGGTGAGTCCCATGAGTACACCACCTAGAGCGGCAAACAGGAGATTTTGCAAGTTTCGCATAGCAGAGCTAAATAGTCTTTGTAATATGATTATGATGTAGTCAGCGAGTATGGCAAAAAACTATGGTTGCTAAACTAAAATCTAGCACAAAAGATCTTTAACACTGACTATGCTCTGTGGGTATTGGAGACAGCCAGGCAGCTACAAGCTAGAGATTTTGAAGCCATTGACCTAGATAATTTACAGCGCTTTGCGCTCAAATCCAAATTAATATAAACCCTAAAAGTGCTACTAAGCAAAGCTTTTAGGGTTTATATTGTGGATAGCTCGATCATTTTCATGAGTTTATGATTTTGATACTTACAAAAAATAATCAATCCAAAAAATGGCGGTGGGCGGGCTTAGCCCACCGCCATTTTTTGGATTGATTATTTTGTTATTGGAGTTGCCTTACGCTGTCAAAATCTCGGATCGACAAATGGCAGAAGATACAAAAGTTTGATATTACTGTGTTAAATTGTCCTGCTAAGTAGATGTTTCGTAATTTGATTGGGCATACAATAATCAGACTTCAATCTAGGCAAAAACTTGAATGAACTTCGATCAATCATTAATACTAGAAAAAATTCGGCAACAGTTTGATAGTAGCCCCTATCCGCGTATACCTTTGGAACAGTCACCCAAAGATAACGCTTATCAGCTATACATCCATAATTTAGTTACTGCTTTTTATCGGCGCGATCGCCAAGTCATTGACACAACAGATAGATTGATCTTAGATGCGGGATGCGGATCTGGATATAAGTCTTTGATTTTGGCTGAAGCCAATCCTAATGCAAAAATTATTGGTGTGGATATATCGTCAGAGTCAGTGAAACTAGCTGAACAGAGGCTGAAATATCATGGTTTTGATAATGCTGAATTTCATTGCTTATCAATTGAGGATTTGAGTGATCTAGGCTATCAGTTTGACTACATCAACTGCGATGAAACTTTGTATCTGATGCCTGATCCAGCGATCGCCCTAGCAGCAATGAAAGCTGTTCTAAAAGATGATGGTATTATTCGCGCAAATTTACATAGTGCTTTACAGAGACTGAGCTTCTACCGAGCGCAGCAAATGTTTACATTAATGGGAGTGATGGATGGGGACATTGGAGATCTAGAAATAGAGACTGTAATTGAAACGATGCAAGCCCTGAAAGATAACGTTAATCTCAAAGTACAAACTTGGGATGCTAGTTTTTTGGGAGAAGCTGGCAAAGAGAAGATCTTAACGAATCAGTTATTACAAGGAGATAAGGGATTTGCGATCGCGGATCTTTTCTCAGCAATAAGAACGGTTGAACTAGAGTTTGTCAGTATGGTTAACTGGCGAGACTGGAATCTAAGAGAGCTTTTTAAAGAATCGGATAACTTGCCGTTAGTTTGGGAAATGAGTTTACCCGATACAACCATTGAAGATCAGTTGAGGATGTATGAGCTAATTAATCCAATCCATCGCCTATTAGATTTTTGGTGTGGTCATTTCAGCCAATCACCTCAGATGACATCTTTTGAAGAGTGGAATGAAGATGACTGGTATTCAGCAAGGGTATATCTACATCCACAATTAAAGACTCAACAATTTAGTGCAGATTTGCAAAGTTGTGTGATGCAATGTCGTACAGTTAATTTGAGTCAACATTTATCTTTGGTCAAGCCAGTTGTAACCGTTGATAGCTCTATGGCGGCTTGCCTATTGCCTTTACTCGACTCTCCGCAAACTATTGCCACTTTGAGCGAATATTATGCAAAAATCAGACCAGTCAATCCGATCACTTTGCGATCGCAAGGTGTAGCCGAGGTGTTGCCGTTGGTGCAAAATACTATTTGCGATTTAGAAAGCCTCGGTTACTTGATGATAGACCAATAGTTTTGAAAACAAGGAAGTCGATTTTTATGATGTGGCAAAGCCGCGCTATCAAAAATCGAGTTCCTTGTTTTCAGCCCTTACAAAAATTTGCCCCACTTATTTTGAAGGAATGAAAACTGATAAACTTTTCTATCGCATCTTTCTATCACAACCTGATCTAATCTCAGAGTTAGTACCAGATATTCCTGCAAGCTGTGAGTTTGACTATAGTGCGCCCGTGGTCAAAGAGACTGAACTTCGACTAGATGGAGTACTCACGCCGATCTCTGACGATCTGAGATTGCCATTGGTATTCTTAGAAGCACAAATGCAAAGTGATGATGATTTTTATGGTCGTTTTTTTGCAGGCATATTTCTTTATTTGCGACAGTATAAGGTTACTAGACCTTGGCGCGGATTGCTGGTTTTGCGCCGCCGTAGCCATAACTTAGGGACTGATTTAGCTTATCAAGTTTTGCTAGGTACTTGGGTGCATCGACTTTACTTAGAGGATTTGATTGATATGGGGAATTTGAGCCCAAACCTGTCTTTGTTAAGGCTGTTGGTTGTTTCAGATCAAGAAGTGAGTGAATCGGCTCAGGCGATATTGAGGAATAGTAATACGCCAGCAGAGTTTCGGATGCGGCTAGACTTAGTAGAGGCTATACTGATAAATAAATTTCCCCAGTTGAGTATTGAAGAGGTCAGACTGATGTTAAATCTTAAAGAGGCAGATATAACTCAAACACGTTTTTACCAAGAAGTTTTCCAAATCGGGCAGCAGGAAGGTCAGCAGATCGGTGGAGAGCTTGGTCGAAAAGTTGGGAGAAAGATTGGTCAAAAGATTGGGAGAAAGATTGGTCGCCAAGAGGGTCGCCAAGAGGGAGAAATTGAAATAGTGTTACGTCAGCTTTCCCGACGCTGTGGACAACTGTCGATCGCTCAACAAAAAAAGGTGCGATCGCTACAAATTAAAGACATCGAGAATCTTGGTGAGGCTTTACTAGATTTTAAGGGGATGGCTGATTTGGAGACTTGGTTGGATAGTATGGCTAAGGTTTAGTTAGAGATGCGATCGCAAAATGTAGTTGAGATGTTATCGTTGTTCTAAAACACTATTGCTGATCTAGAGAACTTAGGCTACTTGATGACAGATAAAGCCTAAGTACCTTGCATCTGTTTTTTAGATGAGGTTAAAAAGATTTTTATTAAAATAAAGACTCGGTAGGATCAAGAAATATTCAAATAATCGTAAATTTCGTCTAGAGAGAAACACATTTTATTAATTGCCTGATATTTAGGTTCTCCTTCATTAACGCCATGAAAGGTTAAATAACCTCTTTCGTAAGCCCAGTCATTGAAGCATAGTCTAATGTGTAAACCTTCTTCTTCTAAAACAGAAGGTAGACTAAGAAAGAATTTCCTGTAAATACCAACATACTTACTTTCACAGAGATATGCTTTGTTAAAGCCTATTGCCACGCATTGAAGATTTGGATTTGATTTAAGGTAGTCAAACATAGCTTGAGTGCAGCAGGCAGAAGCGATGTTGAATATGTCATCAAGGACAATTAGACCACCATTAGATAGGTATTTATATGATAGTTCTATGTCAGAGTAAACAGCATCATAGCTATGCTCACCATCAATATGTACAAATCTAAATATGGGGTTATAGGCTCCTAATAATTGAGAATGTCTCTTGGCTACAATTCTAGAGTCAACTGGATAGGTGAGTATTCGACTTTCATCAACCTCTGAAAATGCAGAGACAACTTGTTTAACTGCTTCGATATCTTGGTAGGGATCAAGTAAAAAAGCTCGTTCTTGGTTCTGTAAAGAGCAACATAAGAATGCAATAGTTGCTCCTTTAAGAACTCCGATCTCCAAAATATCCCCTTGGATATCATAAAGGATTTGTAAACCAAGTAACTGATCGAAGGTGTGCCACACTTGAAGGGTATTAATACCTTGATTTAATGGAAAAGTCTGTTGATGTTTTTGAATGAGACTCATTAATTTAATTGGGTAATTAGTTGAATAGTTTTTTAACTCTGCCATAATCAACGGACTATTAAGCTTAGCTTAGCAAGCTAACAACTCCGTTTTTCTTGCTTCAATAAACAAGTCGTAATCATATCGGTGAAAAGCATAGACATCAAGGTAATAGATTGTAACTTCTCCGCTTTGATAGCGATTACATTTTAAACAATGATTTAGATCATCAAATCTATCACGAAGATTATAGTCAATACTGATTAGATAATTGCCAAAGTTATCATAGATTAGAAAGTGTGAATAGTCAGATTCTACTAACCTGTCTATAGTGCTGATGGCTTCATTTATACCACTCGATCTAAAGCTGATATCATATTCAAAACATATTACAGGTCGAATACTTTTTATAGTTTCTATAGAATCTAGGATAATTTCAAAATCAAAACCGTCACAATCGATCTTAAGTAACTTAGGCTGACAGAATTGAGGATATGCGTCTAAAATTGATTTTAAACTCTTGAGCTTGATGTTGTTTTCGGGGCTTTCTGATGTAGTAGCACTTGTTATAGATGCTGTCCCCCCTTTACTCGATACGTTATCCAAACTAATTATTTGATCATCTTCGCCGATAAAGTAAGGAGCAACTTGTATATTTCCAATAATAGAAGCATTGTGTTTTAGAAATGGAATAAAATCAGGATGTCCCTCTATACACAAGATAGGGACATTTACATACTTGTTTATTAATGCTGCGCTATCTCCGACATTTGCACCAATATCAATAGCTGTAGAGTTACTATACTTAGTAAATACAATTTTAGAAATATTTCCTAATACAGTGTCATATCTCTTCCAGCGACTTTGATATCTATCCAACATATGATCTATTGGTAAGAGGATTTCACAGTTAGCAACTTTATATTTTTTTGCTTGTGGTTGAGGTGTTTTCTCTTCTAAGAACCAATTACCAGTTTTCTGTAACATATATTTTTTATTCTGTAACCCTACAGTCCAGTTAGCATGAAATATCATCGGACTTGGCTGCCCAGACTGAATTGATGATAACTCTGGATCAGATACAGACATTAAGCTTGCTGACATTCCATTAGCAAATAGAAGTTCTGACAGAGGAAATATATTTGTGAATAAATATGGGCTGGATTGAATAAGATGGTTGATGACTGTTTGATCGTGATATTCAGGGTTAGTTTGAATAAAGTGACTGTGAAGATTAGTCAAAGAATCCAGCAATCTATGAGAAAAATCATTATTCACGAAACTCATAAACCCCGTGCAGAGATGTGGTGGAAAGTTAGCAGTTCCCTCGGTTTGGATTGATAGAGAATAATGTTTGCCGATTTGTCGCAACAGGGGAAGTGGATTTTGTCGCCATGCGATATCAACATCTGTATAGACTACTTTTTTCACTCCTTGATTTAGTAAATGCTTAATGGCAATCCATTTAGAGAGAGTGAATTTACCAAATTCGCCAGTGCCATAGTTGTGATAGTTATTATTATTCTGTAAATCGATATTCTCAACTATATCCTCGATTGCTGTAATATTACCGATACCATATTGCGATCGCAGTTCTGATAGTTCTTCAATAGCAGATGATGGCGTGAATATCTCTATATATTGAGGATCGATATTGCAATTTCTAATACTTACAATTGTATTCTCTACAAATTCCTTTAACCCTCCTGATACAACTAATAAGATTCGATAGTCGTTTAGTTTAGAGTCTGCTTGGATTTGATATAAAATCCCTGTCATGATTGCTAAGGCTTGCTTATTGCCATCACTTAATGTCAGTATTTCAGGTAGCTTAGTTTGTGCAAAGTTTTTCCAGATTTGCGAATGCCTAGGTAAATAGATCAATCCTAAGTCATTGTTTGAATCTGAACTCTGAAGAGATTCTGACAAGTATCTATAGGCAAGATCTTTTGCTTTATCTAATTCTCCTGTTAATACACAGACAATAGCAAGATGAGCTTTGCACAAAAGACTATTTGTAATGTCTATTCCTTTTTTCAGGGCTTCAATTGCATACTCTAGATATAGCCCTTTCTCGTTAGAATCTTCACTATTGTCTGCGGCAATCAAAGCCATGACTGCAACATTGTTAAAATCTAGCGCTGATTTTGGCTCATTCCAGTTTGTGCCTTCGATGTCAATGTCTAAGCTGTCCAGAAAATCGATATTAAAGCAGCAAGACTCGACATACTGGCAGTACATCAAGGCTTCATCCATAGTTTCCATTTCTGATAGATAGTTGTCTAGCATTAGTTGTAATTTCCTAGCTTTTCGCTGTAGATGTTCTAACGATGTAATGATTCTTCTGGTAAATTAGCTTTGCTTTTAGGAAAGTATGAAGCCAATTTTTGAAAATGTTGAACGTTTTATATTGATGCTTTTTTGCTATGAACTAAAACTGGCTTAATCATTTGTTTAGCAGAAAATCTAGATTGAAAAAGCTGCTGGTCTTCAGATGGCAGGTTTAAAATTACTTCTATGAGTGAATCAACAAGTTGTACATTCATTGTTCTGTATCCAATTTACTGTTTTATCTAGACTCATCAAAAAGTTCTTGCAATAAATTATACATATCTTGTGCTAATTTTTTAGGATTCCAAAGCGGAGCCAGATTAGCAGGATCTTTAGAGTCAATCAATTTTTGCTTAATTGAATTTCTGAACTCTGGCTCTAAACCATACTTAACAGCCCATATCATATATTCTTCCCAATTATGGGCAATCCCTGCATCAATACCTAATGCTTGCAAGAAGGAATAGCCCATTCTAGCGAAGGATTGTTCGCCCACCAGTGTTACTACTGGCAAATTGAACCACAGGACTTCGAGATTGTGACTGCCTCCATTGTAGGGGTAGGAATCTAGGAAAACATCCGCGATCGCATAAATACCCCGATGTTCTTCTTCAGTTTTGTAACTGGGTAAAAATTTGACGCGATCGCTATCTATCCCAATCTCATCACAGATTTCGTTATAAATGCTGCTTATCACTTCACGATCACCACTACCTTTATGTAGTAGTACGGAATTAGGCACTTGCTGCAAAATGCTAATACAAGCTTTTGCACTATCACGGTTAAACTTACGTGCTGGAGCCGCATAGAGATAGGCAACTTGATCGGACGCTATGCCAAGTTTCTCTCTTTCAATGTCTCGATCAATTTCTATAGCCTCAAAGCCTGATACTGCCATATGAGCATCAGGTAATCGAAGTATTTTTTCTACATAATGCTCATCTACGCCTTCAGGATGGGTGAAGCGATCGCCGAGCCAATAGTTATCAGGAGAAATAAATGGTGCATCAAAACCGAGCCAAGATAGCCGAATTGAGGCTAATTGCTTTCGACAGAGAATATGGGTGTTGAGGGGGATCGTCACCGAATCAAGGTCAATGATTACATCTAGTTGGTCTTCAGTAATGTCTGAAACTAATCGTTTAATCCTTCCATCAAAATTAAATTTTTCATTTTCATACCAATAGTGTCTTTCAGCAATTTGTTCAAACTTTTCTGTATGTTCATCAGGCTGAATCGTACCAGTAGTATATAAATATATCTGAGGAGTAATTTTTGATAGTTCTCTGATTACATCAAGGCTGCACCAACCTACAGGATGACGAGCAAAGTGAGGTGATACAAAACCGATTTTGAGAGGTCTATCACCTGCTGATATTTCACGACTTTTATCGTATGAATTACCGATCTCTAATTTGGACTTAATAACTCTATCCTGATAGAGAGAACCAATAAGTTTAAAGAGACTGGTATTTAAATTTCGATTATCTCGTAAGCTAGAAAGTATAAATATAAAAGAATTATATAGAACTTCCACCTCAACAGCTTCTAAGCTGTTAAAATATTTGTATAAGAATTCCTCTAACTCAGGCAATTTAACAATTGCAATATCTGCTAGTCCTGAATGAATGTAGTTAGAGATAAAGTTGACCGTAGGACGAACCTTTTCTTTCTCATGGCAAGATTCTAGAAATTGATCTGCGAGTTTTCGACGTAATTTAAAATTGTGATGTAGAGAGTTATTGCTGTCAGATAAGATATCATTATTGAAATTCCAATAGGCATCGACAAGATGAAAGTCTAAATGCAAAGCTTTATTGTAACAGAAGGCTGCATCTTCCATTTGTTTTGCTTTAGCGAAGGTATAGCCGAGATTGCAATAAACCTTAGCATCATTAGGATTTATTGCTAAAGCTGATTGTAAACAAGCAATCGCTCCTTCTAGTTCGCCATATTCAGTTAAGCTTGCTCCTAAACCAATTAAAGCTGTAACTGATTCTGAGTTAATCTCTAGAGCCGTCTGATAAGCCGTAATCGATAGTTCCCATTCACATTGCTTAAAGAAAGCACTACCCATAGCCAGAGGAATGTCAATGTCTTCAGGATTAATAGCAAAGGCTTGATCATAGGTAAAGATCGCCTCATCTAGTTTATCCTGACTGGCTAACACCAGTCCCAAGTTGTAGAGAGCATTACCATGGGCAGGATCAAGCTCAATCGTAATTTTGAATGACTCAATTGCTTGATCAAGTTGACCTGATTGGAACTGAGCAATGCCCATGTTGTAATGGGCATCTATATATTCTGGATGGAGAGATATTGCCGTTTGCCAACAGGCGATCGCAGCATCAAGTTTGTCTTTTTGAGCTAAACGAATCGCGTCTTGGTTTCGTAATTCAGCTTCAGCGATGAACAATTCACGATCGGCAACAGGATCGATCTCAATGTCAGGGTCTTCAGAATCTAGCCAAATTTGCCACATCTGCTCATAGGCAGATTCCATATCTTTTGTAAACTGTCGCGAGTTCCAAAGTGGTGCAGTTTGCTTGCCCTGACGCAATTTGAGAATCACTTGATTTCTCAAATCAATATCAGTTCCCAATCTAATTCCCCATTCCACATATTCTTCATCTGTCCATGCAATGCCTTCAGTAATGCCTGCATTGATCATCATTGTATAGCTATTTCGCGATGCAAACTGTTCACCTACCCGCGTCACCATCGGAATCCCCATCCATAGGGTTTCGAGAGTATGAGTTGCACCGTTGTATGGATAGGTATCAAGAACGACATCTGCAAGTATCAAATTAGCCCTATGTTCTGCTTCGCTATTAGTAATCGGCAAAAAGCGTAAGCGTTCTTTTTCCACTCCTTCTGTTTCTGCCATTTGATAGAAGAACTCTTTGAGCGATTCTTGATCGCCCATACTTTTAAGAACTAAATAGCTATTGGGAACTGATTTAACAATTTGCATCTGTAAGCGTATCGTGTCAGGATGACGCTTCATCGATGCTTGTGCGCTGAAATAGATAACGGCATCAGCAGGAATGTCGAGAGTATCGCGGCGAACTGTGGGAGTGGATGATTCAAAGCCATCAACAGCAATATAGGTCTGTGGCAATCGCCAAATTTTTTCCGTATAGTATTCGTCCGCATCTTCAGGCAAAACATAGGGATCGGCAATAAAATAGTCTATATTTTGAAGACCAACTGCGTCCCAACCAAGCCATGTTACATGTATTGGAGCTGTCTTAAGACTCGATAAGGCTGTGCCGTATGCACTAGTAATGCTGTCTAAGTCAATAAGTATATCAATCCCATCGCATTGTATTTGATTGGCTAACGATACAATATCTTTCTGAGAATTAGTATTAGCCTTGTAAAATTGTTCTATGTACCAAGATCTCAGTAAGTCACTATCTTTGGACTCCCCGATATATCCATATAACTCAAATCTCTGACGATCATGATTTTGGATCAGCCATCTCGCTAAGTAGCCGACTGAGTGTCTTCTAAAACAAGTCGATATATAACCAATTTTGATAGGGAGACCCGACCTATAATACTTTTTCCTAAGAAATAATCTTTTTTTGTAATTAGCTATATTCTTATTGAGTTCTAATTCAATTTTTTGAATTGCTAATTGACGTACATCTCTAAATAAATTATGTCGAATTTTGGGATTATCACTAAAATACTGCGAATAAAATCCCGTTGTCATTAGATAAAGAAAAGCCTCGTCAGTGGATATCTGATCTATTGACTGTGAAGAAGTTAGCTGCGAAATACTATCTTCATACTTTCCATAGGATTGACTCGCTTCTTTCCAATAACTACAGTTAACAATCAAGGCTCTAGTCAGCCACTCATAGGCAAAAACTCGATCTAAAAGGCGGCGATTTTGGGATAACTGCTCTAGTTCTCTAGCAATTAAGACTGCTTTATGGCTGTCTTTTCTTATGTATAAATCAATCTTCTGTTTGTATAAGTTAAAATTTTCGCTATTAATCTTTAATCCGATTTCCACACATTGAATAGCATCATCCTGTCTTTTGTTTTCATTTAAAAAGATAGTAAGATCACACAGCTTATTTGCTATTTCTAATCTATACTCATTATGAAGTAAGCATATATTTTCAAATGCTTCTAGAGTCAAATAATCATAATCAGAAAGCTTGATAAATACTGTTTCTAATAGTCGAGAGATGACAGAAAACTTTAGTCGATTGAAGCTTTGTAATTTATGTGCATTGAGCAAGTCTAGGTCTAACAGATTTTGAGAAGTAAAAGACTCTGATTTGATCAATAAAATAATTATGCAAATTCGGTTGTCAAGATTATGTGAGTTTATCTCTAGTAAGCAATTACGTATCACTAGAGAATTTTGGTAATCTTTTAGTTCCTCAAGCCTATTTGATTCTATCTCTAAAATATCATTAAGTTCTTGATTGAGTAAATCAACATCACTATGCTCTACTTTTATCTCTTTAATGAAACTGAGCCAAGTCGTCTTAGCTTGTTCTACCTTTCCTTGAAGTAGCTGGCATATGCCCAGATACCAGTGATTTGAGTTGGTTTTAGCGTCTATCTCTATAAGTTGCTCATATAGCGCTAAAGATTCTTCATACCGTCTTTCAGAAAAATATGTACTAGCCTGCTCTACAAGTTTTTGAAATTGCGCTTTATTGTCAAAAAATATTGGGCTTAGCATTAATTTGAAAAAGACTGGATATTATATTGATAATATAAAAACGAGTAGAGAAACAATTAAAAATTTCTCTACTCATTAAATCTGATTTAGACTACTACTAATTACTAGCTAACTCCTACAAAGTTAGCAGTAGCACACGAAGGCGCAGCATTAGTAGCTAGAGTAAATGCTTGACCAATTGCAGTTGCGTCTATGGAAATACCAGCATTAACAGGGGGAAGTTTTGCTTCACATAAGCCAGCCAAGGTAGTCGCTTCATTGGAACCAGGAGGGGTAGCAAGGTTGACTGCACCTGCATAAACTTTAATGCTAGGTTCAAGAGGAACTGCTACGCTATAAGCATTAGCGGCTGTACCAGTCACACCTCGGCTAGAGCCTGATGTTGAGTACACATAGTTTTCAGTGGTTTGAGCAATACCAATCGCTAAGGTTGCAAGGTCAGGACCGAAGCGTTGCTTTTCTAGGTAGTAGGCTTGTTGAGCGCGGTTTGCAGAACCAACATAGGTCTTAGCTTCAGATTGACGAGCTTTTGCAGCTTGGTTAAGGAAAGAAGGAAGTGCGATCGCAGCAAGAATACCGATGATGATGATAACAACGAGAAGTTCGATCAGGGTAAAGCCCTTTTCGCCATTCTTCTTGTTGAGCATGTGTTGGATGAGCTTGGTCTTGAATTCAGATTTCATAATTCTTTATTCCCGTGTATGTCAAGAAAGTTAACTTGTTGGCTTGTGAAAGTAACTTACCCATAAAAAAACAGGATGCTATCACTCTGACTAAAAATATTTTTGTGAGTTTCATCTCTTTTACAACTGACTCACTATTCCTGCAAAGAAAATCCTGTAGGGCATACCATCGTCTGTTCTCCTCCATTCAATGCTCCAGGAGGGATAGGACTAATATTTGGTGTATTCCCAATACAAAAGATGGTATCGATCCGCACTATTCCTGGAATACCTACTACTCCAACAAAAGCTTTGAGGTATGGAGACGTAGGTACTGCCACATTAGTAATTATTTGCTTGGGTTGCTGAGGCGTAAAGTTTCCATCCACACTACCCGCCAAAGCGCTGTAAGTATAGGAAGAAGAAGCAGTATCTACCCCTAGTCCCAAGTCGCCAATATTACTGGTAAATGTTCTTTTCTCTAGGTAGTATGCTTGCTGCAAGCGGCTCATAGTACCAATATATGCCTTCGCCTCGGCAAATCTTGCCTTGTCTGCTTGACTTAAAAATGATGGTAGCGCGATCGCAGCCAGCAAACCAATAATAATGATTACCACCAATAACTCAATCAGTGTAAAACCTTGTTCTTTATGGTTTACGTTACTAAAATGGCGATCGCGTAGCCATAAGCTGATGATATATTCCAATTCCAAATTATTAAAGTTCACTTTCCCGCACCTACAGATAACTTTTACCCCTTGTCCTATAGATCAAGTTACCCATTTTTCGGAGATTTAAACCTCTCCAAAATATTCCAAAATATTAAGAATTCTCGTTTTTAGATTGATCACATCTCGCGCATTACAAAACACATTAGTCTTGAGACGGCGATCGCTACATAGCCCAATCACTAAAACATTAATATGCTCAATATATGCAGCATTCAGTGCAGCTTTGCCCTCCTCATAAACAAGCGGTATACCTGGTTGAATAATGGCGAGATTTTGAAAAAATTGATTGGTACTAGCAAAACAATGATCTATGTATTGACTTAGCAAATTAAAATCCACATCGGTCTTGCCTTGAATATCGCCGAGGGTGTAAGCAATCATGTCAATCGGAGTGCGATCGCTAATAAAAGGTCTAGCCGATTCTTGCCAAACCTGCTCGGCAGCATCCAAAACATGATTCTGCACAAACAGCCTTGTTTGAAAGTCCATTGGTTCCGCAGGATCTAAGCCAAGCTGTGCAAAAACTTGGCTGGTTGTAGTGCGGACAAAGGGGATATTTAGGTGCGAGGATATCGCGATCGCTAATGTTGTTTTGCCAGTCCGATGTGCGCCACAGAGTCCTAGATTGCCTTCAAGTTTAAACATCGTCTGGATCGATACCTAAAGCTTGTAAACGCTCAGCAAGACGATTAGCACGTAGACTTTCCTGCTCAGCACGTAGACTTTCCTGCTCGGCGCGTAGACTTTCCTGCTCGGCGCGTAGACTTTCCTGCTCAGCACGTAGGCTTTCTTGCTCAGCACGTAGACTTTCTTGTTCAGCGCGTTGCTGATGTGTTTCAGCACGTCTACGCTCTTGGGCGGTGCGTTGCTGTTCTTGCCAAACCTGGATTTCTGATTGCTGTAAACGTTGGCTTAGTTCCACAGGCGACAAAAATCTCTGACCGTCGGGACGCGAGATGATTAAATCCTGTCCGATTGCCCAATCAAATCTAATTCCTAACAATGGACTAACCCAATTCAGCATTGATGGAATTTGGACGAGGCGATCGCCAACTCGCTGCCAGCCTTCTAAGATCAGGTCATCAGGATCGTAAATGTAATATTCCTGAACCCCATAGGTTTGATAAAAGTCAAACTTATCTTCAAGGGAATCTTGACCACGCCGATCTTTATTACTGGGTGACAGGATCTCAAAAACGACCTGTGGGGCAATATTATCCTCTAGCCATTGTTTATAAGAACCCCTACGACCTTTGGGACGACCTAGCGCTACCATTACATCAGGTGCAACTCGTTTTTGAGTACGGCGCACAGGATACCAAAGTAAATCTCCCGCTACAAATACATTTGGGTCATCGGCATACATGATCTCTAGATTTTCTTTGATGATCACAATCCAGCGATATTGTTCGGTATTGTCAGCCATAGGATTGCCATCACTGTCAGGATAATCGATCTCTGGAGCGATCGCTTCTTCAGATGTTAGAGGTTGCAGAGTCATGGATTTACCCTCACCGAAACCTGTGCATGATTTATCCATTAAAACATAATCGCTAAACATGAAAGACGATGTTTTGTCGCCTTTCATGTTTAGCATTAAGCACCCAATACCCGCTTAGCTCTGGCTAAATAGG
Organism: Pseudanabaena sp.; assembly: GCA_044354985.1. GTDB lineage: Bacteria > Cyanobacteriota > Cyanobacteriia > Pseudanabaenales > Pseudanabaenaceae > Pseudanabaena. The sequence goes on from JBIKYZ010000002.1 coordinate 59,145, forward strand.
ACTGACGATCAGCTAAGCCATTTGTGCCGCCGTTGATGATACGGGTAATAGTAAGGACATCATCGCGATCGGCATGTCCATTAAGTTTCCGAGTATCCCAAAACCAGCCTGCACTGAGACAGGCTAGATCGAAATCTCCTAAACGCTGAGGATTGTTGATCAAATCCACGCCCAAGGCTCGACCACAATCAAGATAGTTGGCTCTTCCCGTAACTTGGATCAAGCCACGCCCCTTAAACCTGACACCGTCGCCAGCCTGAGTATTACCAAGATCTCTTCTTCCTTCATAGGCTGCACCAGAGGCATATTCCTCGTTAGTGTTAAATCCATCGCTTTCATGTCCCAATTGAGCGAGGAAATGCGCTTTACGCAGAGGTGTCGTGATTGCGTAACGCTGCATTGTGTTATTCAAGTGGGGCAGCAATTTTTCAAGGCGATCACGTCGGGAATAAGGTGCGATCGCACTCAGTTGTTCTTGAGTAATCAACCCAGAAGCTTTAGTTAGATTGGTTTCAGTAGTTCGGGGGTATAAGCCCTCATATGGCTCTTGATCGAGACGACGGGGAGGCAGATTATTGAGAATCCGAATCGTGCTATCAACTAGTACATCCTTGGGGTTGAAATCATCTTTAAGTCCAGTAATCAATTGATCTAAGCGCCGCGCTGCTAATTTGCGGTGCTCAGTCAGATTTGGCGCTTGGTAAAGCCCTTCATAGGGCTTGCGTAAAATAGGGCGCAAAGTTAAGCCACTCATCACTCTGATTAAGTCATCAATTCGACCGTCAGCACTATTATGTTTTGGGTCAGTGATCTGACCGATCGCTGCTACTAATGTCTGTGCCGCTTGTTTGCGCCATGTTGCCAAATCCGCCGCAGGGAAAAGTCCCGCATAGGGCGATCGCCCTGTTGGACGTGCGGGTAAATTTCGTAAAAAGCGAATCAAATCATCGATCGCCCCATCAAAAACGCTCCCTTCAACATCGGGAATCTTGGGCACGGAAGCCTGAAGAGTTAATGCCGCCCGACTGCGCCATGTTGGTAAATCTGCCGCAGGCAAAATACCTGCATAGGGCTGTCGAGTCTCTGTACGTGCGGGTAAGTTATTTAACACGCGCACGAGATCGTCCACCAGTCCATCTTTTTCATTGATCGTACTGCCGACAATTTTGGGAACCAGAAATCCAAGGGTTGCGGCTGCTTGCGATCGCCAAATCTCAACTTGTTTCATTGCCTTGATCGGGTAATTTCCTGCGTAACACCATCATCTTATGAAACGCCCAAAAATCAATTTTACAAAGAAAGGATAGCGGAAAAAGATTTTGCCTAATCCACTGACAATCCATTCGCGTAAACTAATTATTGCCACAGGCAAATATGGCTCCACCAAGGACTCAAGGGTAACGATGAAGCTATTTGCCCTTGCTTCGATAGGTATGGAAACCCTGATCGTAATCCAACAAAAAATTAAAATGATAACTACCGCGATCGCCACCAGTTGAAAAACTTTACTTTCTAGAAGACCGAGTAAATTTGTGAAAAATTTCTGGCTGGATTTTGGTAGCGATGGCAAGGTCAGATTGAGTTTGGAATAAATCCACCAAATCATTAAGACCACAATCGGAGCAGCGCTCGCCATCGCCCAACATTGATTAGATAAATAAGCAGTTAAATCGGCTGAGAAACTAAATCTTTTCCCCAGATTTTGCAACGGATCACACCATGTAATTGTCGTTGTAAAAGATACAGCGGCGATCGCAAAAGGACGTAATTTTTCTTCAACATAATCAGCGATCGCCGTTAAAAATTGCCGTGAAATTTGACTAACCAGAAAACTATATGCCCTTAAAATGCGATCGGCATGAGGATGTTTCAAGATATCTTGACAGACTTTTTGATTCAGATCGCCATCGATATTTATCAATGTTCTTAATATTAACTTCTGCTCAGCTTCAGGCAAACTAACAGTATTGTCAGAGTAAAAAGTCCAAATTACAATTGCCCCTTGACGTTGGGCAGCTATGCCTACACTAGAAGCCAATACTTGCAATAATTCCTGACTATTAACCCGATAAATAATCTCATTCTTATCCGCTAAACCATGCGTATCTAGCTCTATCTGGGCAAGAACACTTGGGTTAAGCCACAGCTTAATTTCATCATCAACAATAGCCAACCAATTGGGCATAGCCACCATAATAAATTATCCAAGCTTGGAAAGTTGCTTCCCTGCGGTACGCAACCTTACAAATTTGGGTTTGTAATTAATTAAGTCCATCTGCATCCGCCTTATGTTTCATTACAGAACATGCCAAGCATATTCTCTAAAAATTATTTGGATCGGAATGGCATCAAGTCTTTGACTAGATTTACACAAGTCGTAATCAATCCCGTCCATTGCTTCTCAGCATTATCAACCGCTTGATGATGCAATTCAAAAATTAGCTTTGCAATACTCGGATCAATTTTGCTTCTATTTGGAGTAAACAAATCATCCAGAAATCGATTTGTCAAATCACCATCAAGTTGGAACTTAGTCTGAGCATAGATACGTTCACCATTCAAAGTAGACTGCTCAAACTCCCATAACTTACGAAGATATCGAATTGTTGGAGCGTCAGGAACTAGCTCGCCATCAGCATCTTTAGGTAGATCTACTTGGAGAACTTTTTTGGCAAGCTCCCCATAACAAACTTGTTCGACCTCAAATTGCTCTTTTTGCCTAGGATCGCTTAAATTTTGGCGATTACTGAATATGCGTTCAGCACGCTTATAAATTTCTAGATCTCGATTGTATCGATCAAGCTCAGTCTGAGTAGCTGCCGAACCTTTTTTTTGTAGCTCTTTACTACGATCAAGGAGCACTCTTTTGATGTCTTGTAAGCCCTCGTCAGTCTTATACATAACATTTTCGAGCAGATCAGCATAGAACTGTTTTGCATCAAATCTGGCGATCGGAATATGGCTAACGATCATCGTATTTACTTCTAGTGTCGTAATTTCTTCTAAAACATCTTTGATGGTTTCTCGAAATTTACGAAGAGTAGTACTTTCTCCAGCACCATCTTTGGTTGGTGCTGTTTTAGAAGCCGCAGGTGCTAATTCCGAAGATTTATTTACAGGCTTGCTACCAACAGCTTTAACCTGATTAGCATCATCTGCGGCATTACTTTTATTGTTTGTAGCCCGATCTCGCATACAGATTCCTCAGTGACAGGTCGCATAAACCAGAAGCAACTAGACCCGACTGAAGATGCGATCGCTACTAAAGCTAGCCGTATCTTCTTCAGGCTCTGATTCATTTTCACCATTTAACAGCCCTGTCACCTTTTGCCCAATATCGACAAGAGTCTTAAGATTATTGGCGATCGTCTCTGAACCCTTCTCAACTTGAATCTCATGAAAGCCGCGCAGTTCTGCATAGGGAGAGCCTTGCAAAAAGTCAGCTCCTAGCTCATTTTCGATATCACCATCAATCAGATTAATCTTTGTCTTTAAGCGATTACCTGCCCTATGGGTCGTATCTCCTTCATGGGCAACCCAAGTCACAATTTCTAACTGCACAAGGTCAGAAAATATTTCAATCAAAGCATCACCAAAGTTTTTGGTTTCTTTGAGTTTGCTTTGAAAACGCACGGATGCAGTTACGGATACCGACGAGGAACTTGAGTACGTCATAGATGATACCTAATTATAAAAATCCTGATGAATTTTGATCAAGACAGATAACTGACTATTATTTTAAGCACTTAAACATAGACTTTTTCACAATAAAATCTTTTGCTAAAATCTTTTATAAGTAAGTTTTCTATAAATCTTTTGTAAATTAGTTTTGACAAAAGTAATTTAAGTGATTTCACTAAACATCACTAAACAATTTTAATGATAGTCAGATAGCTCAATTAATTCCATTGGCACAAAGCTTTCTTGTGGCAGCAAAATCAGTTGAGAGTAAATAAGTTTGCCAGTCATATCTATGCGATTGATGGCTATTCCCATAGGTCGCGGTAGTTGCGCGGCATAGGAGTCAGCATAGTAGCGATAAATCTGCTTAGCAGCTCTGATAATCATCGGATCGACTTTTTTGATTACAGGTTCTGGCTGTCTCTCAATTTGTTCAAGGCGCTGGGCGGCATATGACACAATGTAAACCCCTTAAATTTGACTATTATTTGCCTTATAAAAAGCTGCATCAGGACTTTAGCTGACTTTGTTTTTTTTAGCAAGATTTGAGCTAAGGATTATACATGAGTTGATATTTTTTGGGTTGCTATACAAGCAAAAATTAGCAAAAGATTTAATTACCTTCGGCACTGGCTAGTTTAAGTCGAAACAGTTTACTGTAGAAGATTTGGGGGAAATCAACATAACCCTTGTCGCGAATATTGGAGACAACTTCAATTAAATAGCCAACAAATTCTGAATTTTCTAATGTCATTTCATAGCTCATGTCAGCATCACCCTCGAAGGTCAAGCGACACAAAGCCAGATCGGACGGCAAGTTAGCCACGCGCCATACAGCCATAAAAGAAATAGGCGAGCTTCCTTCTACATGACGCTCGCCTGTAATTTCACCTTGTTTATATAGGGAAATCGCATAGGGGAGAGCTTGACGCTTGTTTGGCTCTCGATAGTAGGGCATGTAGATTGAAACTTCTTGCGGTGGAGCAGCTTTAAGTTCGATCGCCATAGATGTTAGCGCCTTTATTAATATATGTTGCTGTGAATTTTTACAAAAAAGATTAGCAGGTTTTTGCCTTATTACAGCAATTAACGATCAAACGAACCACTAGAAAAATTTTGAAAGTGTTGCTTTGCAACACTTTCAAAATTTTTCTAGGTTTGGGGTTGGGGTTTAATTCACAGAAGTGTGGCAATACTTTTGTGAATTGGTAATGACTGATATTTATTAGTAGGGTGGGCATTGCCCACCCTACTAATAAATTAAGGGGAAACGCGATCAATTACAGTGATTTTGCCGTCGGGTTGGACTTCCCAAACGTCATAGCTACCTTTGACATCGCCATATTCATCTAGATCAACATTGCCGCTAGCACCTTGATAGTCAATGTCTGTACCAGCTTTGACCAGCTTGATCGCTTCGCAAACATCGCTGACTTCTTTGCCAGGGGCATTTGCAACTTCACGAATTTTACTCTTGATACCGTCGCCAGTGCCATCTTTTGCCGCTTCAGCAGCGATCGCAACTAAAGCCGCTGCGTCGTAGGAATGGGGAACAAAAGCGCCCAAATCTTGACCAGTTTTTTCTTTATAGATCTTGGTGAATTCGGCAAGAGACTTACCATCAGCTCCAGGCACAGTACCGATCGCACCTGCTAAAATCAATTTACCTTCAGGGGTACTACCAATTAACTTAGGAAAGTCCTCGGTTTTTACACCATCGGTGAGCAAAATCTTCACATCTTTGGTTAAGCCCTGTTCAAAAGCTGCCTTAATTACCGCACCGCCAGAATCGGGATAGAGAATTGCAGCAACTGCATCAGGTTTACTACCAAATGCGCCTTTAGCCTCAGCTTCAAAAGTGGTTGCCTTAGGATCGTAGCGAGTCGGGTTGCCTTTGTTGACAATTGTGCCACCAAGTTTTTCAAAAGCATCAACAAAGGCTTTCTCAAAACCCACGCCATAGTCATTATTAATTACGAGGGTCGCAACTTTTCGCGCTCCTTTTTTATAAGCAAGGTTTGCCAAAGCTAAAGCTTGGTATGTATCGGGTGGGGCAGTACGATACCAGTAACCATTAAATTCACCTTTTTTAGCACGTTCAGTAAAGACTGGGCTAGTGCTACCTGGAGAGATCATTACGACTTTATTTGGCACAGCGATCGCAAGGGCAGCTGTAGAAACACTACTGGCAAATGAACCAACAACAGCACCAACATTGTCAACTTTGACGAGTTTAGTCATCGCCTCAGCCCCTGCTGGTGGATCGGTGCGATCGTCTTCTTTGAGGTAAGTGATTGGCTTCCCAAGCACACCACCGCATTTGTTGACTGTTTCCACAAGAAAATCAATCGATTTGATCATTGGCGCACCAATCGAGGATAGATCGCCTGTGATCGGAAGCAATGCACCTAAACGTAAGGTGTCTTTAACGCCACCACTACCTGAGCTTGTTGCAGGTGAAGTTGTAGATGGGGTTTTAGAGTCAGTAACTGTAGTGCTTGGCTGACAAGCCACAATCCAAATTGTGGTCACTGTTGCCAGCAGTGCTAGACAGAGTGTGGAGAAAAACCTTTTAGTCATGGTTACGATGGACTACGATCATATTTACGAAGTTGCTGTAATTGTATCTGCAAAAGTATCTGCAAAGTCTCATGACATCTACCATTGATCCACGCCGCCAAAGAGAACTAGTCCGCTTGTTGGAGCGGATGGGGCTAGAGCAATCAACCCTAGAACGAGTTAATTCCGCTGGATTTGATTGGTTATTAATCGATCAAGCTTTGGTACATCCCAGTTTCTCAAATGATTACAACAATGATCAATTAGAGTTTGTAGGCGATAGCGTGCTGCGCTTGTCTGTGAGTTTGTTTTTAAAAGAGCGTTATGGCGATCGCAAAGTGGGGGACTTAGCCGCTCTGCGATCGCATCTTGTCAGTGACAAAACCCTAGCCGAAATAGCGAGTATTTATGAGTTGCAAAAATATGTTGTGGTCTCAAATGCAGCGCGGAATGATCCTCAGGCTTTGCGATCGCTGCTGGCGGATGCCCTTGAAGCCTTAATGGCAGCGCTATATATTGCGACTTGCGACTTAGCCTATATTCGCAAATGGCTCGATCCGCATATGCAGCATTTTGCAGAATCATTATTGGCGATTCCGGCACTGGGAAATTACAAAGTTGCCTTGCAAGAATTAACTCAAGGTCGCTGGAAACGTTTACCTGAATACCGCAATGTTGATGGAGTTAACAATATTTTTTGTGTAGAAGTATGGTTTGACGATCGCTGCTGGGGCAAAGGTCAAGGCAAAAGTATTAAAGCGGCACAACAAGAAGCCGCTGCGATCGCCCTACAAAAGATGTCTCAGTTATAAATTACAAACCCAAATCCTTAAGGTTGCCCCTGAGGGGCAACCTTAAGGGTTTGGGTTCATCTACTCAGCAATGCAAATTCGACTTACAGCGCTTTGCGCTCAAACCCAAACCAATAAAAACTTTGAGAGCATTGCGAAGCAATGCTCTCAAAGTTTTTATTGTGGTTCGTTTGATCGGGAATTGCTGTGGGACGAAAAAGGGGCGCTTTACAGCCCTTTTTTATTTTTCTTATTAAAATTTACGGATAGGTGTATAAATACTTAGCGTCAAATCATAAATTTCTCTGCAAATACAGGATAAGCATCGTAATATTTTCTAGTGTACTAATTTCGCTCGTCCGATCAATTTTTCAAGATTAGTGCTTCGTGTGGTAAGAAGGAGTCAAGAGTCATTCTGATACTAATATCAATCCTAGCCGCCATCAATGCTGTGGCAGCAATGTGGCTACTACTGTATGGGCTTAATGCTTATTGGCTCACTGCTGTCCATAAGCCTAAGCTATCTCTAAGAAAACAGCTTGTTCTCTCGCGACTTAATCCTGCAAGAGAATACCAAACAGTTCAAGCTGCAACATCGCCATCGCCAAGTTCAGGCGCGATCGCTGTCAATAATTTTGATAACTTTGAGAAATTTCGCCTCGATAAGCCTCTAACTAATGGCTTTAGTAGTTATGTTTTGGCAGTCGATCCACCTGAGCATCATGCGATCGCCTTAGAAGATTTACCAATTGTCACCATTCAGCTACCAATCTTTAATGAGCGCTATGTTGCGCGCCGTCTAGTAGATGCAGTCTGTCAGATGGATTATCCACGCGAGAGAATGCAAATTCAAGTACTCGACGACTCCATTGATGATACACAAGCAATTCTCAGCGAAACTGTTCAAGAATATCAAAATCATGGCTTTTGGATTGAATATATCCATCGCGTCAATCGGTCAGGATTTAAAGCTGGAGCTTTGCAGGATGCAATGCCTTTTGTTCAGGGAAATTACATTGCCATCTTTGATGCTGATTTTATTCCTTCCGTAAACTGGCTCAAAGATACTATTCGGCATTATGTCAACTCCCCCAATGAGAAAGTTGCAGTTGTGCAGACTCGTTGGGGACATATCAACTCTGAATATTCGTTACTTACCAAGTTGCAATCGACAGGAATTGACGGACATTTTGCGATCGAGCAACAAGCTAGAGCCAATAATGGCTATTTCCTAAACTTTAATGGTACGGCGGGAATTTGGAATCGTGAGGCAATTATTGATGCTGGTGGCTGGCACGCAGATACTTTAGCTGAAGATATGGACTTGAGCTATCGTGCTCAACTCAAAGGTTGGCAAGTGGTTTATGACAATGATATTGTCGCGCCCGCCGAGTTGCCTGTGGCAATGCTTGCCTTTAAATTACAGCAATTTCGCTGGGCAAAGGGGAGTATTCAATGCGCCAAGAAGCTAATTGCCACAATCTGGAAGGCTGAGGATCTTAGTCTGCTGGTAAAATTTCAAGCCACAATGCATTTGACAGGATATTCAGCTCATCCTTTGATGTTGCTATTGATTTTGTTGTCAGTCCCTCTAATGTTGATTACACCTGATGATGCGATCGCTTTGCGCATTTCCTTTGAGAGCATGTGGTCAATCTTTATGTTGCCTGCAACCTTTGGACCCCCATTTTTGTATTTCCATGCACAACGCGAGCTTTATCCAAAGTCTTGGACTCGTCGCCTTGGTCGTATTTTCCTACTTGCCGTGCTTGGCACAGGTATTTCTTGGAGCAATAGCCGAGCGGTATTTGCTGGTTTATCGAATACAGGTGCAAATTTCCGTCGCACTCCTAAGTTTGATATTAAACACAAGAGCGATCGCTGGGAAAATAAAGCTTACAAAATCCCCCTTGATGCTACTGCAATAATCGAGCTAAGTTTGTGTATTTATAGCGTAATTGCTTCAGGATTGTCATATAGCAAAGGCTTGTATATCACTTTGCCCCTTATGGTGCTGTATGCGTTGAGCTATGGCTATGTTGGTGGTCTGACCCTATGGCAACATTGGCAACAATCACGAAATTAAAAAAGGGGTGCTTTGCACCCTTTTTTTATAAATAAAATTAGAGATTGCAAAGCACCCTCTAATTTTATAATTGTCAGTATGTGGTCAATTATTATCCCAACCTATAATCGCCTACCCATATTGCAAAAGTGTTTGCAAGCGTTGGAAGCTCAAAACTTTGCGCAACCCTATGAGGTTGTAGTAGTTGATGATGGCTCCACCGATGGCACGGTAGAATTTTTGCAAAACCATGTAGACGAGTTTCCTCATGTTCGTTTAATTCTGCAAAACCATGAAGGCGCAGCGATCGCAAGAAATACAGGAATCGATGTAGCTTTAGGCGAAACGATTGTCTTTATTGATAGTGACCTCGTCGTTACACCAGTATTTTTGTCAGCTCATGCCAAGGCTCTTGCAAGAAGCGATCGCGCATTTACTTATGGCTTGGTAATCAATACTAATAATTTTGAAAATCCGACCTCTGAAAAAATTAAAATCCAAGATATTTCCACTGCCTTTTTTGCGACTGGTAATGTGGCGATCGCTAAGCATTGGTTGATTGAAGCAGGAAAATTTGATACTAGCTTTCGTCAATATGGCTGGGAAGATCTGGAGCTAGGTGTGCGCCTCAAAAATTTAGGATTGAAATTAATTAAATGTCCCGATGCTGCTGGCTATCATTGGCATCCTGCCTTTACGATTGAGCAACTACCTCGACTTGTCGATGTCGAAGCCCAGCGCGGACGCATGGGTGTAGTTTTTTACAAAAAGCATCCAACATGGACAGTCAGAATGATGATTCAGATGACATGGCTGCATGTAATTCTTTGGGGGGTATTGTCCTTAGGTGGGTTACTTAATGAGCGATCGCTACGTCCCTTACTCAAGTGGCTCATCGATCAAGGCAAGCCCCAATTAGCTCTAGAAATCGCTAGAATTTTCTTAAATTGGTACAACGTCAAAGGCGTATACGCCGCCTATCGAGATGATACTAACTCAATCCAAACCAAATCCTGAAGTCAGAATTGAACAACCTCTAATTACATGGGAACAGTTCAAGCTGATTCAGCGTGGATTTGCGGATGCACGGGGTATTCGCTTAGCTTATTACGAGGGGATTTTAGAGATTGTGTCTACGTCAGTCGATCATGAGCTAATTAAAACGATTATTGGCTCATTGTTGGAAATGTACTTTTTAGAGATGGAAATTGAGTTTTTCCCGATGGGGCAAGCTACCCAAGAAAAAGTAGAACAAGTCTCTTCGCAGCCCGATGAATCCTATAGCTTTGGTAGCCCCAAAAAGATTCCTGATCTCGCCATTGAAGTAATTTTGACTAGCGGCAATACTGAGAAATTAAAGAAATATTATTTGCTTAGAGTCCCTGAAGTTTGGTTATGGGAGGATGGAGTTCTTGATATTTATCACCTAGAAACTCAAAGCGATCGCCAATATTGCAAATCATCCACTAGCAAATTTTTACCCAACCTCGACATGGCAACATTGCAACGTTGTATTTTATTTACATCACCACTTGAAGCCCTGAAAACTTTTAGACAGGCTTTTCGGCAAAGTCTATGAAAGTTTCCTTAGAATTCCTCTACCATTTTCATTGCGATCGCTGTCGTAAATGGTGGAGCCGTGCGGACATTGAGCCACAAATTGGTGAGCAGGTTTACTGCCCCTATTGTGGTCACATTAATACAGTGGAAGCAGTGCAAACTTTTCGGAATGCAGCACGCGGAGGCAGTTGTCTTAGTCAACGCCCTGACGAAATTTAGTACTTTGCGCTTTAAAGTAGAGAGGTCGCTTTGCGTCCTTTCTACTTTAGTGAATATATGAATACTCCAAATATAATTCTGGCGGGATATCTTGCGGGTGCATCTGATTACATACCGATCGCCAAGAAGTTAGAAAAGAAAAATTTATCAGCAACGGTGGTTCCTTTGAAATGGTGGGATTGGGTTCCGACGGTGGGCGGACGCTCGATCGCGCCAATTTTAGAAAAACTTGACCAAACCGTAAATCAAGAATTAGAAAAATCAGGTGCATCGAAAGTAAATATCATTGCCCATTCCGCAGGGGGCTGGCTCTCACGGATTTATCTAGGCGATCGCCCCTATTACGATAAGGTTTGGAATGCGCGTTCTAAGGTTGCCAAACTAGTTTGTCTGGGAACTCCTCAACGTAGTCTCGAACCTTGGTCGCTGCCAAATTTAGGCTTCGTCAATGACAATTATCCTGATGCTTTTTATGATGATATTGAATATATCTGTGTGGCAGGAAATGCGGTACAGGGCAAAAAATCTACTCCCAAAAAATGGCTTGCCCATAGTAGTTATGAACTCACGATTGGGCAAGGTGATGTCTGGGGCGATGGGATAATTCCGATTGAGGCGGCTTATTTGGATGGAGCGAAGAATATGGCGATCGATGGGGTGTATCATTCTCCGCGATCAGGTAAATGGTATGGCTCTCAAGAGGTGGTTGATATCTGGGCGGAGTATCTATAAATTAATTGTCCCCTAGTCCCCAATTCTGGGGAAGAGAATAAAGGGCTTTCAAAGTCCCCCAGAATTGGGGGATTTAGGGGGCTTAGATAATCGAAACCTAGACAGAGAAACGACGGGTTTGTTGTAAATCATTAATCTGGCTTCGCCGCAATAGAATTTCATGGATGCTGAATTTTCGTCAGAAGCGCAACCAATGCAGCAGCAAATGCAACAGCAAATGCAGGAGCTGTCTTTTGCTTTTGAAATTGAAGAAGCTCCTGATGAACCTGAATCAGCAGCCGAGGACATCGCTGACCCCGTGATTTTTGCTCGCCTTGAGAGCACAGTATTGTCAACTGCATTCTCACCCGATGGGCGAAAGATAATTGCAGGGCTGGACGATGGCACTTTGCAACTATTTGATGCCATTTTTGGCAAACCCATCGGCAAACCTTTCCTAGGACAGGGGGCTGTCAATTCAGTAGCCTTTAGCCCTGATGGCAAGGTGATCGTTTCGGGCGGTAATGACGATATGCTGCGGTTGTGGGATTTGCAGGGTAACCAAATCGGCAATTCTTTCCGTGGGCATACGCATGGGTGTCTTGTTCTTTCAGTAGCCTTTAGCCCTGATGGCAAGGCGATCGTTTCGGGCAGTGGTGACAGGACTCTGCGGTTGTGGGATTTGCAGGGTAACCAAATCGACAATTCTTTCCGTGGGCATAGCTCTGCCGTCTATTCAGTAGCCTTTAGCCCTGATGGTAAGATGATCGTTTCGGGCAGTCGTGACAAGACTCTGCGGTTGTGGGATTTGCAGGGTAACCAAATCGGCAATCCTTTCCTTGGGCATGAGGATGTGGTCAATTCAGTAGCCTTTAGCCCCTGATGGCAAGATGATCGTTTCGGGCAGTGATGACAATACGTTACGGTTGTGGGATTTGCAGGGCAACCAAATCGATAATCCTTTCCTAGGGCATGGGTCTAGTGTCAATTCAGTAGCTTTTAGTCCTGATGGCAAGGCGATCGTCTCGGGGAGTCGTGACAATACGTTACGGTTGTGGGATTTACAGGGCAACCAAATCGGCAATCTTTTCCTAGGGCATGAGAATATTGTCAATTCAGTAGCTTTTAGCCCAGCAATTCCAAATTCAAAATGGTAACAAGCAATACATAATACTAGTGTAAAATTAACACGAATCTGGAAACACAGGAGCATCACCAAGCATAAATTCGATTAGATGTTGCCAACCGTCAAAGA
>JBIKYZ010000246.1:0-7323 GCA_044354985.1 Pseudanabaena sp.
CTGGCAAATACTACTATCTTAGTACTCCTAAATCATTAGTGCTTCGATTTCTCATGCCCAATATTTGGGCATCTCTTAATGTGCCGTTCATCCATTTTTTGCTTCAATTTTTTCCAAACTCCAAATCAATTTCTGTGAGAGGACAAATCTTTCTCCCTCTCTCCTTTTGGGAGAGCAGGGTGGTTTCATTTTCGGGAAGAGATAGGGGGAAGGGGATACAGAAAAATAAGTAGCCACAACAGTAAACAAATGGTCTGTTAAAATCTAAGCAAGACCAGACCATGAACTTTATAGAACAATTAAAGCAGATCCCAGCCCATCGGAAAAGCAAAGGTAAGCGGCATCCACTTTTTCTAGTAATGAAAGTTTTATTTAGGACATAAAACCCAAATAAATGAAGGCGGCGCTTCTCGCCGCCTTCATTTATTTGGGTTTTGATTTGTCCTAGCCATCTCTTTCATTGCTATAGCAAACCCTGTAAGGGTTTTAAAAACACAAAATGGCGTAGCCATTTTGTGTTTTGGTATTACAGATGTTATCGAATCAAACTCACCAAAAGAAAAGTATTGAAAGCATTGCTTTCAATACTTTTCTTTTGGTGAGTTTGATTCGATTTGAGTGCAAAGCGCTGTAAGCGATCGCACTGAATAAACTAAGAGAGACTTAATTAAGCCCCTTGTTTTTCTATCGAAAGGGAATGATTTCCGCTTTTAAACCTGATTGAGTGAGTTTCTGTACTAGTTGATTTGCCGTGGTGCTCTCGCTATAGGCTCCCACTTGCATCATAGTTCTACCACTACGCGATAACCGAAATGCATCGGGAACAACCGTTTTTACCCGTTGAGTTACAGCGAGGGAAGTAACTGGCACAACTACCCGATATTGGAAAGGCTTACCTGTAGTAGGATCGAGGGCGGGTGGTAAAGCCGCAACTCTAGGAGGAGTCGCAGGAGCCCTATAGTCACGCTCAATGATGATTGTTGTTGGTGCAGTATTAGGATTCGTGGAAATTACAGGACTTGGTAATACTTGACCAGAGTTAGGAGGCTTGGCAGGTACAAATACTGTAGTCGGTGCGGGACGAGGATTAGATTGAATTGGAATAGGAGTGACCGTATTGGCTGGTGGTGATGGAATCGATGGTAATGGTGCAGGAGTGATAGAAGTAGCGATCGCATTGGTAATCGGAGAACTTGATGCTCTCAGATCCAGTAATCCTTTCACCCGCGATTGATTAATTTGATTGCCCACTGCCACTAAAGGAATAGTCGTAGCATTATTAATATCGAATTCACGATTGTTTCGGAAAGTATTATTTCCTAGTGAAACCGTCGTGCCAAGGTCAGGGCGAGGAGAGCCATTGGAACTACTAAGAACGACTAAACCATTGCGCTGGTTATCAGCGATCGCATTGCCTCTTAGAGTTGGTTGAGCCGTATTTGAAATAATAATTCCATCCACATTGCGAGAGATATTATTATTCGCTAAAAGAACTTGAGATTGCTGTCCAATCGACAGTCCAAAACCTGTATTCTCAAATTTGTTATCGCGAATTTCCCCTGTACTTGTGCCAAGTGCGGAAATGCCACTACCTTTATTATTTGTAAATAGATTGTTGCCAATGAGAGCATTAGCACTGCCTGTGAGAAAGATCCCATCGTGGGTACTGCTCACAAAACTATTGTTAGCAATAATGACATTTCGGCTGGATTCTAACCATAGTCCATAACCGCGTGGGTTGCTATTAGTGACGGTAATACCTTCGATGCGAGAGTTCGTTGATGCTGCGATCGCAATATTTTGACTTGCAAAAGTGGGACTGACAAAGCGCCCACCACCGCTAATTACTACACCATTTCCATTAGCGTTAGGATTACCTCGTAAGATTGCACCTTTAGGAAGTCTAATCGGAAAACTTTCGCCCGTAGTTTGGCTATATGTGCCATTACTTAATTGGAAAATCGTTCCTTCTTGAGGATTGGCTGCGATCGCAGCCGTGATTGTACGATAGGTCTGTGCATCATTACCTTGTGGAGATACATAAACAATCTTTTGTTGAGCAGCCTGCGCCCAAGCAGTAGAGGGCACAGCGAGGGACAAGAGAAAAACTACATTAATAAGACGAGGACAGGGAAACTTATTCATATTCAGACACCAACAAGATATCTAGCAAACATGTCTAACTAGACTAGCAGCAAGTTGCTTTTGTTTCATACAAAAAAAAGGAGGTGCAGCGCACCTCCTTTTTTTAGATTTTTTGATTAAGCCGAAGTTACAGGCTCTTTAGCGAGAAACTTCTCAAGCTCACTAATTGCCTCAGCGTCAACCTTCTCTTGCATTGGACAGAACTTAGGTCCACACATCGAGCAGAACTCTGCGGTTTTATAGATATCCGCAGGCAAGGTCTCATCGTGATATTCCTTAGCACGCTCAGGATCGAGAGATAGCTCAAATTGCTTGTTCCAATCAAAGTTGTAACGCGCAGTCGATAGCTCATCATCGCGATCGCGAGCATTAGGACGATGACGGGCAATATCCGCAGCATGGGCGGCGATCTTGTAAGCAATCAAGCCATTACGCACATCTTCAGCATTTGGCAAGCCAAGATGTTCCTTTGGTGTGACATAGCAAAGCATGGCAGTGCCATACCAACCAGCCATTGCTGCACCGATCGCCGAAGTGATGTGGTCATATCCAGGGGCAATGTCAGTAACCAAGGGCCCCAGCACATAGAAAGGAGCTTCAGAGCATTCTTCCATTTGCTTCCGCACGTTGAACTCGATCTGATCCATTGGCACATGTCCAGGACCTTCGACCATGACTTGAATATCATGTTCCCAAGCACGGCGAGTTAGTTTGCCAAGAGTCTTTAACTCAGCAAGCTGAGCATCATCGGAGGCATCATGCAAGCATCCTGGACGCAGTGAGTCACCAAGGCTGAAGGACACATCATGCTTCTTAAAGATTTCGATGATGTCATTGAAGTGGGTATAAAGAGGATTTTGCTTGTGATGGTGCAACATCCATCGCGCCAAAATACCACCACCACGGGAAACAATCCCTGTGAGACGGTTTTTGACAAGCGGTAGATGCTCAATCAAGATTCCTGCATGGATGGTTTGATAGTCTACGCCTTGCTCAGCGTGCTTCTCAATGATGTGTAAGAAATCATCAGGTGTGAGGTTTTCCATTCTGCCATGCACGCTTTCGAGTGCTTGGTAAATGGGAACTGTGCCGATGGGAACAGGTGAAGCTTTGATAATCGCAGTCCGAATCACATCGAGATCGCCACCACCAGTGGACAAGTCCATGACAGTATCAGCGCCATATTTGACTGATAAATGTAACTTCTCAACTTCTTCGTCAATATTTGAAGAGTTGGGTGATGCACCGATGTTGGCGTTGACTTTACATCGGAAGGCAATGCCAATTCCCATTGGTTCAAGATTTGTATGATTCTTGTTGGCGGGAATGATGGCTCGACCTCTAGCGACTTCAGCGCGTACCAGCTCTACGGGTAGGTTTTCACGCCATGCCACATACTGCATCTCTTCGGTGATGATGCCTTGACGGGCACAGTGCATTTGCGTACCGCGATATTCTCCGCGCCTTGTAGGTGCAGAGGGGAGTTTTAAACCAACTGTCATGTAAATTTCCTCAAATAATGTGCTTTCCTACGCCGATGTCAATCGGTTCAGGTTCTAAGGATTTGCTCTCAGTCTGGTTTTCACAGACACTCCTAGCATCTTGAGATCATAGCACTGTAAAGCTAGTGCTTATAGGTAGAGATAAGCTGGACTATAAAAATTAACTATTGCCATCCAGCGCGTTGCGCTGAATTAAAATCCAGATAAATTTTTGTAAGCGCTGCTAAGCGGCTCTTTCAAAAATTTATCTGTACTATAATTAGGCTGAAGACGCAAAGCATCTCTAATACCAAAACACAAAAGGGTGTAGCCATTTTGTGCTTTTAAAACCCTTACAGGGTTCGGTTTTTAATTCACAGAAGTGTTGCCACACTTTTGTGAATTGGTATAACCTATGGGGTTAAGTGAAATCAATATTGTCGTAAAGATCGGCTATTTGGATTTGCACATCTGCAAACCTTAGAGAAATCGTCACGGTTGGATCATCATATTCCGAAAATAGCCATTGATTGACCGCAGTTTTCACATGATGCTCTACACGGATACGATACTGATCAATTAATACATATTCCTGAAAAGTATTAATAGTTCGATAAGCAGCAAATTTTTCACTGCGATCGTAGTTTTGGGTGGATCTAGATAACACTTCCGCAATAAAGCAAGGATTAGTAATCGTATCTTTACGACCGTCTTGCATTTCCAAAGGTTTTGGTGCAACCATGACATCAGGATAGGTATGGATCTTAACATCAGGAATCCAAAGCCGCTGATCGGCTGAAAATAGACGGAAAGGTTTGCCACGCAGGGCAATTTTGACAATTGACAACAAATTTACGGCGATTTCAGTATGGTTTGGTGTTCCACCAGTCATTGGAATAATTTCTCCATTACGGTATTCGTTGCGAGTTTCTGACGCTATTTCTAGCTCTAGGTATTCGTCAACGGTGTAAGTTTTCTTTGCAAGTTGAGTAACCATGATGTTTTACCTGCGATCGCGTCCCGATGAAATTTGTTTAAAATATGGCTTGGTAGATGTGAGGCATTCTTGCAATTCAGGCGATCGCTCTGTGCTTACATTACCTTCACGCTTATAGACTGATCCCTCACGCACAAAGCGTCCAACTAATTTACCAAAGGTAATCTGATCTCTTTTGAAAGCATATTGCTGAATGGCAAGATTATTTACGCCTTGCAATGTATAAACTTCATAATCAAGCCCTGTTTGATAGCGAGGAATTTTGAGATTGAGAGAGGCAATCATTGCCCCATTGGGTGAGGAGCCACTATAACAAAAGCGATCGCTTTCAGTTGTGAGACTAGTCTGGGGATTAGGTTTGAGATTAGGATTAGGATTAGCCTGTTTAAAAATACTGATATAGCGGGAACCACCACCCCAATAAATTCCTTCTTCGAGGGCTTGAGCGGAGTTAGCTGCAATAAAGTTAGAACTAAAACTAAGGGCGATCGCTGCTATGCCGTACAAAACTTTTTTCATATTTTTTATCTAGAGCGCTATTCAAAAATCTTCAAGGATCTACAAGCGGCGCAAAGCGCCGCCTATACTATGCAAAAATCTGAGATATTAGACAGGAAAACTCTGGCAAAAGTGGCGATGTGAGCATATCAGTTTCAAATAAAGTCATCACTAGTTTGAGGACACCATTTTCGCGCCGATAAACTTGAATTTGCTTGGCTCGCCAATCTGCAATCCAATATTCCAATACGCCATGATTTGAATAAAGCTTTAACTTAACTTGGCGATCGCGTTTTTCATTATCAGTTCCCGCCGATAGTACCTCAATTACCAGCTCAGGCGCACCGCGAAAATGTCCCGTATCATCGATTAAATCTGTATATTTCTCTTTACTCATCCAGATCACATCGGGAATGACATCATCACTGTCTCCAAAGATTAACCCTGCTCCAACGACCGAGTATCCTAACTTCGATACTTTTGACCAAGCTTTAAGCTCATAATGAAAATTACCACAAGTATCTTGATGCTTATTATGAGGCGCTCTTGTTACGTAAAGTTCTCCATTAATAATTTCATAACGGCTGTAGTTGTCGGGCATCAGTTCTAAGTCAGCACTAGTCCACAAAAGTTTTTCTTCTGACGACGCTTCAGTAGCAAGGGAATTATTAGCAGTTTCAGGTGTAGCAATGATCGCTTGAGTCATAATGGATTCCTACGATGAGCGATATCGTAATAGTATAGCAATTCGTCAGAATCACAGATTAGACGGATTATGGGATTGCACAGATTTTAATTTTTCGTAATCCATAGACTCATCCGCAGCACATAGCGCTGTAAAATCTGCTAATCTGCGAAATCCTTCAATCCATATAATCCGTGATCATGATTAGTTTAGTAACGGGCGCAACTCGCTCAGGCAAAAGTGAATGGGCAGAAAATCTAGCAATGCGATCGCAAAAAAATGTAATTTATATCGCCACAGCAACTCGTTATCCCGATGATGCGGAATGGGAAGCCCGTTTACAGAAACATAGCGAACGCCGTCCTGAGAATTGGCAAACTTTAGAAGTTCCCATTGCTTTAGCAAAAAGTATTTTAGAGATTAAAGGTGATACTTATATTCTTGTAGATTCCCTTGGTACTTGGTTAGCAAATCTTTTGGAAGAGGATGAACTGGCTTGGAGCAAAATAGAAGTAGAACTCTTACAAGCAATTCAAGCTTGTACTGTCGATATCACTTTTGTTGCGGAAGAGGTGGGCTGGGGACTTGTACCAGAGTATAAATTGGGAAGAATATTTCGCGATCGCCTTGGTGGTCTGAGTCGCAAAATTGGTGCGATCGCGGATGTAGTCTATCTAGTCACAGGTGGATATGCTGTTAATCTTACCCAAATTGGCGAAAGGCTGCCCTGACTTTACTCTACTTGTGCGGAATCATCACTTGGCGAACCTAAAGGCGATCGCTATTTCTATGAGTCTTGATTTCTATGCGATCGCGTCAACAATCCGTTTCGTAAAGACGAACATAAATCTCTACAACTAGCGATCGCCTCAATCCTATCCCATCAAACACAATAAATATAATTATCGTTTAATTTGCTTCGGGAAATCAGGAACTAATAAAGATTGCTCTAATTCCCCTTGCTCATTATAAAATCTTATTGTACCTTTCTCATTACATAGCCATACCTCAAGGGCTTGGGCTTCAAAATACAACTTTTTCTTGAATTCCATTTCACCCAAAGTATTCCCAATAGATTTAACTTCTATACAAATTTCTGGAGCAATAGATGCTGATATTTCATCCTGTATTTTGTCAAATCTTTCCGCAGAACACCAGACAACATCAGCAACTTTAACACCATCTGTTGTGTCGATCGCACATTCTGGCATCACTTCCCCATTACTCAACAAAGACTCCAATAAACGTTGGAGTCTTTCTTGGTGAAAAGAATGTTTGATTTTGACTGGACTCATTATGATTTGCCCCCACTTATTTAATTCAATTTTGAAGGGTAAATCTTGTAGCAGTTTATTCTCACAAACTTCTTTCCATTCCATAATCAATTACCTAAATTGGACTTTGGACAAGATTGAAGCAAAGAAAGAGCGGGATTAAGCGAAAAGGGATAATGAGAGTTTCAACTTTCAACCGAAAACAAATCATTATCCCTAAACCCATTATGCCAATAATTGTCA
>JBIKYZ010000247.1:0-7252 GCA_044354985.1 Pseudanabaena sp.
TTCCTATGTGCTACTCTTGGTTTAGTTTCGATGAAGCAATTACGTTCAAACTTTGTTTCAGTATACATTCTCAGACTCTTTTATCTAAATCAAATCTCTGGATTTTCTATCTGCGTAAGGTGAGGATGTAAATGTACTCTGCAAAATGAGTCCGCCTGCATTAGGCTTTTTGATTGCCAAATCCATTGAGATCGCGCCACCTAATGATTCGCCATAAATAATGATTTGCTGCGGAGAAATATCCCTAACTTGGAGTAAATATTCCCATGCGGCTTGACTATCTTGATAAAGCTGAAGTTCACTAGGGAAACTTCCTTGACTTTTTCCATACCCACGATAATCGATAGCAAGAACAGAAAAACCAAGCTGTAAAAACCCTTCAATTCTCGCCAAATTATGGCTAATATTTCCACCTGTACCATGTAAATACAGGATCGTCTTTGGAGATTTTAGGACTCGTTTTGTTCTTTTGGGCAAAGAGGGAGAATCCAACGTAGATACAGGAAACCACCAGCCATGCAGTTTATCATTTGACCCAGCGATCGGAATCCAAACATCTTCATAGTTCAGCCGATAATGGGAATTGCTAGGGAGATCAATAATATTAGAATCGGGTTTATAAATAAGTTGCCGTTGCTGAAGATACAGAAATGTACATATCCCAGCATAAGCAAACAATGCTATGCCTGCGATTGACAAGCAAATATATTTTCTTCGGAAGCGTCGCAACAACATTGCAATTAAAATTCTTCGATTTCTAGTTGCCCGACAATAAAAGCGACACAGCCAAAAGCACAGGTGATTGGGAGGGGATTTTTTAAAATAAAACTAAATATTGATGCTAGGCAGGAAATAGCGATCGCAGCAAATGTCCAAGATTTTTCATCATCACTCATCCCTTTCGCATTTTTAATCGCCCGCAGCGTCTTGTCTGGTATCGGTAATGGCATCACAGAGCTTGGTGGAAATGCCCAATAATTGCAGCAACGTTCAACAAATAGGTCAGTCCAACCATTTTCCTGACACCATTCATCAATCCACTCATCCCGAAAACGCTTCATATGCACAAATTATCAGTAGTTCTGTAAAAGCGAAACATGAGCGGCGCTTGAGTGCTACTCATGTTTCTTTTACCTAGATTAACAGGAGTTCCTATTGATTGGGGCATACGTTACAAAAACTTAAAAATGTATTTATAACAATGCAAGTTTTGCTATCGCCATTTGCGTCGTGCGAAGCACGATGCAAATGGTAGAAAATGGTAAGAATCGCTAAGTGATTCTTACCATTTGTCGAACTGACGTTAGCTTATTGCTTTGATTCAACATTTACAAATGAGCTGTCACTTTGACATTGATCAAACGATATAGTCTTGCCAGCAGCTAATGAAGAGATTAAATGCTCCTTATAAATTTTACCTTGGCTATTGCGTCGATTGACTTTCACAGCTCTTACTGTCCTTCTAGTAGAATTCTTAGCTGTGTAAGTGACGCAATTCGGGCGAGTTGATTGTTTTGTTGAAATTGATAGATAAACAGTAGAAGCTTGAGCTTGAGCAATAGCTCTAACTTGGACAGTTTGAACTGGCAAGCTTAGAAATAGATCGAACATTGTTTTTAGAATATCTTGAGCTAATTAATAGATATTTACCTCTAAAAATTAATTTTAACTTTTTTTGATGATAAATATCTGTATAAAAGAAATTCATAGATTTTTTTGTGATTAATTAACGAGAAAAGCCTATAAAAAATTGACCCATAGAGTTGTGCCTTTGCGGGGTGCAACTCTATGAGTTTAGGTAATTTATTTTGAGTAAGTCCTTATAAATATTTCCTTGGTGGTTCTGTGTTATTTAATTGAAACTTCGGTATGTGCTTCTGCGATCGCCTCAACTTTTGGAGCACCATTCACGCCGCGAATTGTGTCGAAAGTGCCTTTGATAAAACCTGCGATCGGTACAGCAACTAATAGCCCTAAAACTCCATTTAACTTAAAGCCAATATCGAGAGAAATTAGCATCCATACTGGATTTAGCCCTGTTAATTCACCCACAATACGCGGACCTAGAACATTCTCTACAATTTGAATAATTGCCACTGCAACCAGTAAAACTTTCACCCCAAGCCAGAAATTCTGTAAAGCAATCAAGAGGCTAACGGTGATAATCGTGCTAGAACCGCCAAGGGGAATTAAACTCGCAAGCCCTATGCCAAAGCCAAAAAGCTGGGCAAGGGGAACCCCTAAGATTAGCATAGCTGTAGTTTGCAAAATACCAAG
The DNA here is from genome assembly GCA_044354985.1 of Pseudanabaena sp. Classification (GTDB taxonomy): domain Bacteria; phylum Cyanobacteriota; class Cyanobacteriia; order Pseudanabaenales; family Pseudanabaenaceae; genus Pseudanabaena. Next base: position 2,278 of record JBIKYZ010000247.1, read on the forward strand.
GATTGTCGCTAAAGTAACCTGTCCGACAATAAAGCGCTCAAAATTGCGGGGCAGTAAATTGCGAACCTGATCATTCCATTTCTGAGGTAGCCAACTTAATAAGCCATTCCAGAGGAATTCACCACGGATGACAAGAAAAATCGAAAATATCAAGGTCAAAAAGATATTTACCAGACTGCCGATCGCTCCAAAGACAATGCTAAAAAGTTGAGTGGTTAGAGATCGCAGTACCCCCGTTAACTTTTCGATTACTTGATTGAATGTGCTACTAATATCAATCGGTAATTGCTGCGCGATCGCCCAAGTCTCAAAAATTTGCAACTGTTGCTGCCCAGACTTAATCCATTCAGGTAGACGGACTATGAGTTCATTTGCCTGCGCCAAAATCAAAGGCACTAGAAAAATTGCTAATGTCCCCAGTACCATGAAAAATATCAGAATTACCAATCCCGCAGCAATACCCCGCTTGACCTTCAATTTGATCAGAAAGCGGATGGGATAATCTAGCAAAAACGAAATCACTGTCGCTGTGATCAGGATGCTGACTAATGGTTGCAATTCTCGACCAAGCAATAGCAATAACCAACCGTTCAGAAAAATTAACGGGAAAGTTAAGCCCAGAGAAAACCAACGAGGCAACTTATTGAGGGTCTCAATCATACAAAACAATTTGACGCGCTAGGTATCTACTTAAAATTGTGCGCTAAAAGTGTTGGTTAAAACACAAATTCACTAAAAGTTTCCCACAAAGCTTAAAAAACAAACGACTAGTGGCGATGCATCACCACTAGTCGTTTCATCCTAGATAAGCCTGACGAACTCTTTCATCAACTAATAAATCCGATGCTTGCCCTGCGATCGTAATTACTCCCGATTCCATTACATAGCCGCGATTAGCATGTTGTAAAGCTAATGTGGCATTTTGTTCAACCAATAAAATTGTTACTCCATCTTCATTAAGGCTAACAATGGTTTTAAAGATTTCTTTCACAATTTGCGGCGCTAGGCCCAAGCTAGGCTCATCTAGTAATAGCAACTTGGGGCGACTCATCACTGCACGGGCGATCGCTAGCATTTGCTGTTCGCCACCGCTCAATGTCCCTGCTAATTGATCACGCCGTTCACCGAGCCTTGGAAAAATCTGAAATTGCTTTTCGATATCTGCTTTAATCCCCCAGCGATCGCTTCGCAAAAAAGCTCCTAACTCCAAATTATCCAAGACCGTTTGTCTCGCTAGTACTCGCCGTCCTTCTGGACTATGAGCAATCCCAATTTTGACTATTTGATCTGGTCGTAGATTCGTAACATTTTTACCGTTGTAAATAATCAGTCCCGATCGCTGTGAAACAAGACGAGAAATAGTGCGTAAAGTGGTCGTCTTACCTGCGCCATTAGAGCCAATCAAGGTCACGATTTCGCCTTCATTGACTGTTAAATTAATATCCTGTAAGGCTTGAATGCCACCATAGTTAACGCTAAGGTTATTAATCTCTAACACTTAATCTCATCTCCCAAATTTTCTGCCTAAGCTATACTAAAACGAATATTGCTATGGAGACTTGCCATGGTGCTTTTGAATGTCAACCCGCCATCTGTTAGTGAAAATATTGTCAATGGTGATATTGATGCAAGTATTTCTAAAGATATCAAACTACTTCCGATTGAAATAGAGAGTGACGAGCCAGAATTGGAAAGTGATTTACACCGTGAACAAATCAATCTTTTAGTTCGCCTTTTGAAATATTACTGGCGCGATCGCCAAGATGTCTATGTGACAGGTAACCTCACAGTCTATTACAATCCAGACAAACTCACAAACCGTGACTTTCGGGGACCCGATGTATTTGTGGTGATGGATGTAGAAAAGCGCGATCGCAAAAGTTGGGTATTGTGGAATGAGGGCAATAAATATCCGAATCTAGTGATCGAGTTATTGTCAGACTCTACGGCAAAAGTAGATCGCAGCACCAAAAAACTGCTATATCAAGATCTGTGGCGCTTACCTAATTACTTCTGGTTTGATCCCGATAGTTTAGAGTTCGCTGGGTTTAAGCTAGTTGATGGCAAGTATGAGGCGATCGCTCCGAATGAATCAGGATATCTATGGAGCGATCAACTAGAGCTATATCTGGGTATCTATGAAAAACAATTGCGATGGTTTACTGCTGATGGCGAATTGATCCCAACAGCAGAAGAAAGAGCTGATAAGTTAGAGGCTATTTTGCGATCGCAAGGAATTGACCCTAATCAATTATCAATCTAGAAATCACAAATTATTTTTCGCAAATAAATAAACATCATCTTTCTGATACTCAAGTTTGAAACTAGGTATTTGTTTTGCTTGTTCAACCAGACTCAGCGCATAATTGCGATCGCTTTGATAACCAGGGTGTCTTGTGTTCAATAAAATATAATCAAACTCTTCAAGATTAGGATTGAGATCAGAAAAAGCCATCTTGACCTGTTGACGATGGGTGACATGAGGAGCAATTTCATGAGTAGTTAAAATACTTCCTTTCTTGTTTTTCACTAGCGCGATCGCCTCATTGTTAGCTTGCCAAGTATCTAAAGCTTGCAAATATTCACCTGTAAACAGATTCAACCGCGACATTGTTATAAATGCTAAAAATGTCCAAAATATAATAAATCGATATCTCCATTTTTTTTGTGCAGTAAATTCGTTAAGGCTAGAAATTACCATTACAATCAAAATCGGCAAGATAGGTAAAGGATAGTGATTGGCTAAATATCTTTGCTGAGGATCGGTTGAGAGAATATTAGTCATGACAGTTGGAATTGCAATTACAAGCAATGTTCTATCTGCGTATTTAAAACACCAAATAACTGGAGCAAGTAATAATAATAAATATACTAGGCTATCAATTGAGAAAACTTTACTTAGAAATAAGTTTGGCTTTACAACCAAATTAGTTAATATTTCTAAAAAGATCCTCCTAAAGAACTATATCGAAATAAAAATCTTCCCGTTCCAGCGTCAACCATAGGCATAACTATTTGAGTTGCGATTAAAAACCACAATATTCCCAAAGCAATAGCGATACTTCCCATTAATCGTTTTTTCCTAAAAAGTAGCCATACCCCTAAAGCGATTACTGTCAATGAAAAAACAGCTTTACAACTAAGTAAGACAAATAAAGCAAAACAAAAATGAACTAGCTTATTCTCTTCTGCCCATAAAATACACCATAATAAACATGGAACTGCAAATATGTCAGGGTGAAAATCATACGTTGAGTTAGCATTAAATAGTATTGGCGAAAAAAGATATATTAGTATCACTAAATAAAGCTGTTTAAACTCTAGCCCTTTTTGCCTAGACAAAATTACTATGGGAAATATACCAACAGAAATGGCGATCGCCTGAATTAAAAAAAGCCAGTGAACATCTGGATAAATTTTATAAAAAAGACTTAACGGATAAAGAATAAAAGCAGCATGATCTCCAAGAAGATGAATATCTATTATGGAAGATTTTGGAACTATACCTTGACTGACTAACCAGATACCTTGATCAAAGAAGCCTAAATCTAAAGCTCCAGACTGAAATAGTGAATGTCGCAAGCTGCTAAAAAAGAATAAGACTAAAGTGCTTATCCCAACAATTATAAAAATAGGCTTAATGGAATATTGATCATTAAAATCAGTTTTTTCTTTTAAATTTATTTGCATAAAAATCAGAGTTTAATATAGAGATAAGCTCCAAAGTAAAAATTGCGTTTTATGGCAATCTCACGGTCTATTAATAGCTAAGGAAAGGGCTACCCGCAAGAATTCCCCAACCAAGAAAAGTTTCATTTAGTGATATTTTTTTGAAGTTCAAGAAACATAGGCTATATTTCATAATTATATTCTACAGATTTAACAGTTTTATTAAAAAGAATTTTTCACTATTTAGGATGCGATAAGAAGATTGAGAAATAATTTTTTGAATTATTTTTTTGTCTTTTTCTTCCATAGATAACTGATAAGCTTGAACAAAATTATATCCTCCAACCAAATATTTTGCTCCCTCTTTAGCTCTTTCAGACAAATATGTTTGATTAATTGCATTAGGTGAAGGAATCCAGCCTTTTCTATCTGATAAATACAGAATAGTCGGATCGCCACCAGTTGTTGCCACTATCAAAGAATTACTAGGAGTAGTCTGCTTGATAATTTGTGCTAATTCAAATAATTCGGAATCATTAGGATTTTCTTTCGCCATGTATTCTAGTGAGTAAAATAATGAGCCAGCAAGTAGAAAAATCACTAAAATTATATTAATCACTCTTCTTGAATAGGTGGCTCTTGTGAATGCTTTACCCATATATTGAGAAGCAGGAATTAGGGAGCTTAGCTGATAGTACTCGTGAAAAGAATTTAAGCCTGCAAATATGAGAAGATAAATTATATTTGATGCAAATAGCAAGTCAAAAAATATCTCTTCTTTCTTCTCTCTTTTACAAAATATTCCAAATATCATAGCGATAAATCCTAAAACTAGGAGATGCCGAACTGCGATAAAATAAATAATTTGTTCAAACATTATTCCTAATCTTTGAAAAGTCCAACCAAATCTTTCTAAATTAAAACCAAAGCTCAATCCAGACTCATTAGCAACCTGATAAGAATGAAAATACCAAGCAAATGTAGGAATGATTATTATTGATGCATAAAGATAAAGATTCAGATTTGAAAACATTTTATATTTAAATTTTTGCCAAACCAAGTATGTAAGTGGTAAAAATAGATAAAGAGCAGGAACCACTTTCACAAGACAGGCTAGACATATTAAAAGAGATGATATAAAAAAATGTTTTTTCTGATCGCCTTTTATCCATTTATAAAAAAAGTGGCTCATCTGGGTAAATAGGTGAAATGGCAAAATAGGAGTAAGTCGTTTTGAATTTTCAGAGATTAAGATGATCAAATTTCCCCTAACCCAATTGCTAGATGAGCAAGCGTGCTATGAATG
>JBIKYZ010000248.1:0-7247 GCA_044354985.1 Pseudanabaena sp.
CTGGCAAATACTACTATCTTAGTACTCCTAAATCATTAGTGCTTCGATTTCTCATGCCCAATATTTGGGCATCTCTTAATGTGCCGTTCATCCATTTTTTGCTTCAATTTTTTCCAAACTCCAATAGCAGAGAGAATTGCTAAGGCTCCTAGACCAAACAAAGCGATCCCAGTAATATTTTTAAGGACTTGCGAAACCGTAGATACTCTTAGATCTAACCTTTGGTATGGCTTCAACATCGCAAAATCCCTAGCCTTCAGAAATCCTGAGAAGCGCTCAATCAGAAGATTACTGATCCGAAGTAACAAGTAAGTCCCGAAGGCGATCGCAGCAATTTGTAGAGGAGTTGAGAGCAAGAAAGATTGAATCCAACGACTATATGGAAATAGTCCCAAAATGATAAATATCCCACCACCGACCAGCCCTAAATAGCTCAGTTGCAAAGCCCGTCTTTGGAGATCGCTGAGGTTAGCGCGTTGTTTTTGGTTTAGTTGTTGTTCCAAATCCGTAACAGCGACTGCATCAAGGTATGGCGGCGAGGTATGTTCAATCTGCGCTTCAATCGTTTCCTGCTTTAACTTTAATCGATCCTGCCAGTAAACAATTGCTCGCATCCCAAGCAACATTATCAGGATAATTCCCGCTGCAATTAACCCACGATTGATTAAAAATTGGGGTTGGCGCTCCTGTCTAGCTCTAACTAAAGCATCTCGCAGAACCTGAGCAATCTGATTTGCCCAGCCGATCGGATCTCGCCCCTGTAGTTGAGCATCTATAGTTGTCACAGTCATTAGGTAGCGATCGTTAATAGCAATTACTGGTTGATCGCTCTTTGGGTCAATGCTGCTTACTACTTGCAAACTATTAGGCTCAAAGTTGCTATTAGCAATACGATGCAGTTCCTCTTCAATACCTTGTACTCGTTGCTCTAGAGGAAATCTCTGATTAAAAGTTGGAGCTGCTAACACAAACAATTGATAACCATCAAGTTTTACCCCAGCATGATCAATTCTGGACACATTGACAGCACTTTGACCAGTTAACCAATTTAACTTAAAAAATTCAGATTGCCCCCAAGCGCTTTGACTAGAAGAAAAAGATAGTGATAGAGCGATCGCTAAAATACATAAAACAGAAGCATGTAAACACTTTTTCCAAAAGTGGAATTTGGATTGGATTGAATGATTGGACATTGATTAAATCTTTCTCAAAACAAATAGATTCCCTTCATTGCCTCTACCGATTCGCAAATCCTGATCTAGATAGGTTGTCTCTAGCCATCCTTTTTGATCCTCTCTTTTAATTTGGAAGTCGATCGCAAATAACTTCTTAGGCGATCGCAAAGTATCAATAAAACTATCTACATTCCGATAGCCAATTAAGTTTTGTGAACCAGCTACCAAGCGCTCAAAATTCACTTTAACTCGTTTCTCATCAACCACCGTAAAATTTGCACAGACACTCACTATCCCACTTAGTAACGGCAGTCCTTTAATCTCGGCAACATTAAAAATCTTGCCTTCCGCTACACGCAAACATTGATATATATTACCTAGTTTGTACAACGGGAATCGATCAATTCCCAAGAGCTCTTGGCTAGTCGTAAATAGTAGTAACCAATTGCCATCTAGTAGCTCAGGAGTGGCATTTGGTGAAGAGTTAGGATTTAATTCTTCAAGGTACGCAACAGCCGAAAAAATCGCCTTACGCTGATTTTCGGACAATTGCAAGCCGCGATTCACAGGTGCGATCGCATTAATAAGATTTGCTTTGCGAGTATTATTAGTCATGTCTTTATTCTAAACGCATCCAAACCAGACAGGATCAACAGAATATGTACATATATTTTAGCAATCCATAGCTAAAATACTAATTGCCGATTAGTTTAAGGCTTAATCTCAGTGGTGCTCACCCACTAAACTACTATCTTTTGATAAGCTCTCAACAGACAGAATCAAATATTATTTTGTACAAGACTTGTACAAAATAATCAATATGGTGTAGACTGTTGCTTCATATTTCTAAAAGCTACACTTAAATAAATTTTTAGATCGTATAGAGTTAAAAATTCATTTAAGCGTAGTTGTGACAACTATATAGATTTACATACTATTACGATGTAATTTATATCACTGATTCTGTTTGTTCGCTGCTATCCGAAATATTGAAATATGGAAACATCGCAACATGTCCTCTATGAAAAAATACATGTCGTTGATTTTAGTTTGGAAAATTAGCCTACATGTCTAATCGTAATAGTAAAACTAAAACTGGCTTAAGGTCTTCATTCTATCAGTTGATAGCCGCAACATTGACAGTTGGTGGTATGTCATTCCTACCACTATATGCCTCAGCTCAGACTTCTTCTCTCCCACCAATCAATAACACTGCAACTGCAACCTTCGAGAACCCTAACTCTCTTGGCACAGTCATTAGTACCATCTCTAATACAACCACTCTATTGGATCTGGCTGGCATCAGTTCCTGTGATGGGAGCCTACTAACAGACTACACTGGCTTTAGTATTGGCTTGTATGAATCGCTGAATTCAACTGGCGAAATTGGACAGCCTGTCTCGTTAACTGCTACAGTACCTCCAAACCAAGCATCAGCAAGTATACAAGCTGGTCGAGCACCTAATTTTTATAACTCCAATCCTTTCTTCTTAGTCAATAGCGATCAGGGTAAATACAACTTCTTGTTTGACGTTAATCGTGGACAGATTGATGTTGGCAGAGTATATATTCTTGTGGTGAAGCCACCAACTGGCTCGGCATTTGGCGAGCGAAGAATCAGAATTACGCTCAATTCCCGCAATGGTAATATTGTCAACTATACTGCTACTTCCTTAGATGGGAATCCGATCTCAGCATCAAGTGCATCTACTTCCCTGAATGGAGTTATTGATGTCTCTAATGCCACCTCAGGGCTTAATTTAGTTGCGGGAGTAAATTTTGGTATTTGCGTATCCGCAGCGCAAGCAATTCAACTTTTGAAAACAGGCGATCGCGCAGCGGCTGAACCAGGAGATATCGTAGTTTATCGCTTAGCCGCTCGTAACCTTTCAACCACTGCGGTTAATAATCCTGAAATTCGTGATGATTTACCCTTAGGATTCCAATATGTTGATGGTTCGATTCGTGCTGAGCTTGGTGGGAATGCAGTTGCTGTAACGGTGGAGCGAAATGGTCGCAACTTGGTTTTTCGCCCCAATGTATCGCTCCCCAGAGCAGACAGCAATCTCACTCTTAATCTTGTCTATGCCGTACAGATTACCAATGATGCGATTCGTGGAACTGGGCTTAATCGAGCTTCTATAGCTGGCGCTCGCGCAGACAATCAGCAGATTGTTCGAGATGGTCCCGTATCACATTTACTGCGAATCCGTCCAGGCATCTTGTCAGATTGCGGAACCCTAATCGGAAGGGTATTTGTCGATAAAAACTTTGATGGCGAACAACAACCAGGTGAGCCAGGTGTACCAAATGCTGTGATTTATATGGATGATGGTAATCGAATTGTCACTGATCCAAACGGATTATATTCTCTCAGTAGCGTCTTGTCTGGCAGTCGTACTTTAGCGCTTGATTTAACTTCAGTGCCTGGATACACACTTGCGCCAAATCTATACTTTATAGAGCGCAATAGTCAATCGCGTTTAGTGAGGCTTGCTCCTGGAGGATTAGGGCGTGTTAACTTTGCTGTGACTCCTGCGAATCGTGGTCTTAGAGATGCAAATCAAGGAGGGAAAAAGTAATGAAGAACACTTCTGCACCTCTTATGAATTTAGGGGTTTTGGTCTTCCCTCAAGTCTTGCTTTTACTGATGTCAACAAATGTCAAAGCAGAATCACTCGTAGACGTAAACCCTAATCCAGAAATTAAGCAACAAGAACCATCAACCAATCAGGTCGAAGCAAATTCTAATGAGCCCAGTCCTCAACGTCTAGATAAATCCTCCAATACGGCGGAAGTTTCTAGTCCCGTCAAGGTTCCTGCATTTGTTGCTGATATTGCTAATACCGTTGCTTCTGACAACTCTTCACCACGAATCGTTATTCTTTCGCCCACGGTTGGCAGTGTTTTAGATGCACCTGCGGCGACTGTGGTGATCCAAATGCCAAGCAATACCAAGATTGAGCTTTTGGTAAACGGAAAGGCTGTCGATTCTAATCTGATTGGACGATCGCAACTAGATGAAGCTAATAAAACCATTACGCAAACATGGTATGGCGTATCTCTGCAAGCAGGTGACAACCAGATTACGGCAAGGGTGATCGGTTCAGATTCAGTTTCTAGTTCGCTCAATCTCAAAGTTCGAGGGGCTCCCACTAAATTAGTCGTTAGTACTTTGGAGTCAAAAGTTCCAGCGGATGGAAGATCCTATGTGACAGTTGATGGACAACTAGTTGATAAAGATGGCAATCGTTCCAACTGGGATGCATTAGTCACCCTAGAAGCTAGTGAAGGGGAGTTTATTGGTGCTGATGCTTCACCAGAGCAGCCAGGCTTCCAAGTTCAAGCTAAGCAAGGTAAGTTCTCGACGCAGTTAAAGACTGGACTAAAAGCAGGAACGGTAACAATTCGAGCGCTCAATGCTCAAATGGAAGCTTTTACGCAAGTTCAGTTTGAGACTGATTTGCGCCCTTCATTAGTAACTGGAGTAATTGATCTGCGGATTGGCGCACGAGGCACTGATTTTTATCGTAGCTTGCGGGACTTTTTGCCTGCCGATCGCGACAATAGCACTCAAGTTGGTTTGTATGGTGCAGTATTTGGAACTGGGCGAGTAGGGGAATGGCTATTTACAGGAGCTTATAACAACAGTCGCACACTCAATCAGGACTGCGCTGGCAACAGTAGTTTAGCTGGCACAGAGAAGTATTGCGACCAACAATATCCTGTCTATGGTGATAGCTCTACTGTAACGCGCACAACTCCATCTTATGACAGCTTGTTTTTGCGCTTTGAGCGTAACTCGCCTGTACAGGTTGCGAGTACTGATTACTTCATGTGGGGAAATTACAGTACAGAGGAGTTTGCAACGCGATCGCAGCAATTTAGTGCGATTTCTCGACAGTTACAAGGCTTTAAAGGGAACTTTAATTTAGGTGATCTCCAAATCACGGGATTTTATAGCAACGTTGGTAAATCATTCCAGCGAGATACGATCGCCCCTAATGGCACAAGTGGAACTTACTTTCTCTCGAAACGCCTGTTGATCAATGGCAGTGAGAAGGTCGTTGTCGAGTTAATCGATTTCTTTAGTGCAGGAACTGTGATTTCGCGTAAGGATCTAATCCGTGGCAAAGATTATGATATTAACTATGACAATGGTTCTATTATATTTCGCCAACCCCTATTGCAGACTGAATTAGGGGATGCTGGGCAAATCTTACGCCGCCAGATTGTTGTTACTTATCAAAACGAGCAAGTCAGTGGTAACAGTAATATCTATGGTGGACAATTGCGTTACCATCTCAACCGCAGTCAAAGTCAGCCTAGCTGGATTGGAGCCAATTATTTTCAAGAAAATCTTGGCATTCGTAATTTTGTGCTTTACGGAGCAAATGCGCTGATATCCTTTGGCGAAAAAACGCAACTGATTGCTGAATATGCCCGATCGCAAAATGATTCAGAGATCTTAGGCTATGTAAACGGTTCAGCGATGCGTTTTGAGCTAAACAGTGAGCTCGTTTCAGGTATTCTCGGCAAGCTCTATTACAGCAAAGCCGACACAGGTTTTGCGAATAATGCCACGATTAGTTTTGTACCAGGGCAGACCAGATATGGAGCGGACTTAATTGCCAAGGTCGGGTCTACAACTAGTCTGCAATTTCGCTACGACCAAGAGGACAATATTGGTGTTGCCCCGCGTCCATTGACTACCCTTGCTGATTTACTCTCACCGAGGCAAGATGCTATCCCTGGATCGGCAGTAAATAACTCACTTCGCACGATTAGTTTGGGTGTTCAGCAAAATATCGGTACTGCGCTGCTCAATCTAGATCTGTTATATCGCGATCGCCAAGATCGTCTGTCACCTAATGCGTTATCGAGTAACTCTACCCAATTGCGATCGCGTCTAAGTGTGCCAATTGCCGACAATCTCCGAGTTACAGCCCAAAATGAAGTTAGTCTTACTGCAAGCTCCGACGCTGTCATTCCTGATCGCAGCGTTTTAGCTCTAGATTGGACGATTGTCGAAGGTTTAACCGCAAGATTGGGGCGGCAGTGGTTTCATTCAGGACCATTAGCGGGCAATGCCATCAACAGTGCCGATCTGCTGGGAGAGTATAAGCTAGGTCGTGATACCACCTTTACAGGTCGTTATTCTGTGATCGGCGGTGCTGATAATGCTGCATCTACTCAAGGCGCATTGGGTATTAACCAGCGGTGGCAAATTCTACCAGGACTCCGCATGAGTTTTGGCTATGAACATATATTCGGTAGTTTTGCCACCGCTACAACTACAGGAACATCATTTTTGCAACCCTTTGCAGTTGGTCAATCCTCTAACGCTCTGACCTTCCAAAACGGCAATAGTTACAACATTGGTGCGGAATATACCGATAATCCTGACTTTAAAGCAAGTGCTAGATTTGAACATCGTAGCGACAGTACCAGCTCTAACACTGTGCTTTCGGCTGCGGCTCTGGGCAAGCTTTCTCCTGCTTTTACGATGCTGTTTAACTACCAGCAATCTAGCGCCGCTAACCAACTAATTTCTGGGCTGGGAACAATATCGAGCCTTAAGGTTGGGGTTGCCTATCGCGATCCTGAGGATGACAAATTCAACGTTCTCTTACGTTATGAATATCGTCAAAACCCCAATATTATCCCTGATTCACTGCTGCTCGGTAGCGGCTCTGGTTATGCCGACCATACCTTTGCTTTAGAAGCAATTTATGCTCCTAATTGGCAATGGGAATTTTATGGCAAGCTTGCCTTGCGCAATAGCACCACGACGATCGCAAGAGATTTTACGGGTGTATCTAGTACCAATTTGTCGCAATTTCGGGTTACCTATCGTCTTGGCTATAACGTCGAGCTAGTGGGCGAGACAAGATTGCTCAATCAACCAACCGCAGGTTATAGCGAACTCGGACTAGTCGGGGAATTAGGTTAGGAATGAGAATTAAATAACTTGTGCAAATGAGGATAGAATAAATAAGAAAAGAAGGCTTAATTATGTACTATTGCGAAGAGATTGAATCAGAGATGGTGAAGTTTTATATTTCGCTAAGC
>JBIKYZ010000476.1:0-71880 GCA_044354985.1 Pseudanabaena sp.
GTCACGCCATACTTCTGTATGCGATCGCCAATTACCATCAATAAATTTTTCACCCCTCGCAGTACGACCAAACCTAACGATTTCCCACATAGTACAAGTTGCATTTTGTCCAAGATCGATTCTTGTGGTTTGACGATATTTTGATTCAGCAAAGGCGATCGTTTCTTGAGGGAACCATTCTAAACTCGCGCCTTCATCAATATGAATATGTATATTTTGCTGCGATTCTTCGCCATTGCTGCGGTAGATTTTACTGGCGGTCGCTGTAGTGAGCAGCGCTTGGGTATGAGGTTGGAGATGGATTTTTGCAGACAAGCGATCACCGCCAACTAAACCACCTGCCGTATGCAATAGGATGCAATGGCAAACTTCCTCACCTTCTGGATAAAGCGATCGCTGAATTTTCCATGGTGCAACAGTATAACTTCGAGACAGCTGAGTTGTTAAATTCTTCCTTGCAAACTCTAATTCTAATTCTCCTGTCCAAGCTATACTCATAGAATACTCAGATCTCAATTTGTTTATTATAGCTGTCGCCATTCTTGTTAGGACATAAAACCCAAATAGTGTGGGGCGGTGCTTGGCAACGCCTCACACTATTTGGGTTTTGATTTGTCCTGATACAGGTGACTATAGCTACACTAGGAATTGAAGCACAAAGTATGACAATTTCTAGCAATAAATCTCTAAATATCTAAATAATTGTGCAGGAATTCAACTGCTTTTTCTTTTGGTTTTCTTCTTGCTTATGAATAATTCAGGTAAAAGAAGTCGCGTCTAATTTGGTATAAGGCATGACAGATCACAAAGAAAAAGTAACGCAGTATGTGATTAAGAAGTTGAAATTTAGTTAAGTCTTAAGTTGTGTACATTCTTTATAAATGTGCATTTTTTCTTGTAGTGATCAACTTTCTATTGTTCTCATATTCTTTTACAGTTGCTAGAAAGATTTTATGCCAAAGACGCTCTTTAAAGTTGATCTCACTAAGCCCATGAGTGAGCAAGAACTACCTGGTCATAATCGGTGGCATCCAGATATTCCAGCTATAGCCTCTGTTAATCCAGGCGATACTTTTAGGATCGAATGTAAAGATTGGACAGATGGTCAGATTAAGAATGACGACAGTTCTGACGACGTTCGCGATGTAGATCTATCGATTGTTCATGTATTGAGCGGGCCAATTTGGGTAAATGGCGCAGAACCTGGTGATATCCTTGTTGTCGATATCGTTGATATTGGCGCTCTTCAGGGAGATGAGTGGGGCTTCACAGGCATTTTTGATCAAAAAAACGGCGGTGGCTTTTTAACCGATCACTATCCTAATGCTGCTAAAGCAATTTGGGATTTGCAGGGGATTTACACCTCTTCGCGTCACATCCCTGGAGTTAAGTTTGCTGGAATTACTCACCCAGGTTTGATCGGCTGCGCACCATCTCATGAGCTGCTAGCTAAATGGAATAAGCGTGAGGCTGAGCTAATGGCAACTCAGCCAGATCGCCGCACTTACGGTGCTGGCATCAATATGGATGGAGTGCCTGTATTGGCTGCTCTACCAAATCCTCATAATGCAGTTTTAGGTACTTTACCTCAATCTGAATATGAGCGTGTTGCCGCCGAAGCTGCCCGCACCATTCCTCCTCGTGAGCATGGCGGTAACTGCGATATTAAGAATCTGTCAAGAGGAACTCGCATTTATTTCCCTGTATATGTTGAAGGTGGCAAGCTTTCCATGGGAGATATTCACTTCTCTCAAGGCGATGGTGAAATCTCTTTCTGCGGCGCAATTGAGATGTCTGGATACCTTGATCTGCATGTAGACATCATCAAAGGCGGTGTAGATAAGTATGCTATGGTGAATCCAATCTTCAAGCCAGGTCCCGTCGAGCCACATTACTCAGAGTTCTTGGTGTTTGAAGGCATCTCTGTTGATGAGTTTACTGGCAAGCAATATTTCATGGATGTCCATATTGCATACCGTCAAGCTTGCTTAAATGCGATCGCCTATCTCATGAAGTTTGGATACACAGGTGAACAAGCTTATCTTTTGCTAAGCTGTGCACCTGTAGAAGGAAGAGTTAGTGGTATTGTGGATATTCCCAATGCCTGCTGTACTCTGGCAATTCCAACTGCAATTTTTGATAAAAACATTCTTCCGGTTTAATCAAATATGCCTCTTTATGAGTTTCGATGTGAAGATTGCGGTGCTTTTGATGTGTGGCGACCAATGGCTGAGTCCAGTGACCCAGCTCATTGTCCAGAATGCAACGAACGTGGCAAACGCATCTTTTCACCGCCAATGACACTTTCTAGAACGGTGCGAATAAAAAAAGTGAGTTCTGAGCCAGAGCTTGTTAAGCGGGATCTGGAACCTAAAGCACCTAGAGTTCAGTATCATTCTGGAAGTCGTCCTTGGATGGTTGGTCACTAGATTGAATGTTAGGAATTGATATCTTGTATTTACTCATAAAGAGAATCTATATTGATATCAGAATTACATATCTTTTGGTGTGAGTTTTAAAATAGTTTAGGAGTGTTTCATCTGATGAAGAAGATCAATAGATCGAATGATGCTTTGAATGCGATAACCCGTCGCAGATTTATCCAGTACGGGTCTTTAGCTGCTGCTAGCAGTATTGTTGCAGCTTGTACCCCTACTACCACCACCCCAACTACAACTGGTGGTACAACCACTACAGCAGCCTCTCCTGCCGCAGATGGCAAGAAAGGAATCAAGGTTGGCGTAATGTACTCCACTACGGGTACGATCGCGATCGTTGAAAAGTCGTTACAGGATGCAACTTTCCTTGCGATCGATCAAATTAATGAAGGTACTGGTCCTTGGGCTGGCAAGAAGGGTATTGACGGACAAATGATTGAAAAGGTCGTTGTCAACCCTGACTCCAACTGGGATTTATACAACCAAATGTCCAAGCGCTTGATTGATGAAGACAAGGTTGTATGCGTTCTTGGTTGTTATACATCAGCTAGTCGCAAATCAGTTCTTCCAGTTTTTGAAGAAAAAGACAGCCTACTCTACTACCCTGTCTATTACGAAGGAAACGAATGTAGCTCGAACGTCATTTACACTGGAGCTGCGCCCAACCAACAGATCACTGACTCAATCCCTTACTGTATCAAAAACTTTGGTAAGAAGGGCTTCTTCATCGGTTCTGACTACATCTATCCTAAAGAAAGTAATCGGATCGCCAAGGCAGAGTTGGTCAATGGTGGCGGTGAAGTTGTTGGCGATGAATACGCTGCGCTCGGTACAACTGAGTTCATCACCATCATCAACAAGATCAAGCAAGCTAAGCCCAATTTCATTCTTAGCAATTTAGTTGGAGACAGTATTCCTGCATTCTACAAACAACTCAAGGATGCTGGGGTCACTTCCAAAGATATTCCTATCATGGCTTTCCCGACTACAGAAGAAGAAATTCAAGCGATGGGACCTGAGTTTGCTGAAGGTCACTATACTAGCTTCAACTACTTCCAAAGTGTTGACACCCCTGAGAACAAGGCTTTTGTGGAACAGTTCAAAGCCAAGTTTGGCAAGGATCGCGTTACCAATGGAGTTATGGAAGCAGCTTATCTGCAAACATTCTTCATGGCTCAAGCGATGGAAAAAGTCGCCAAGGAAAAGAAAGCCCTCAACACCGCTAGTCTGCGTGAAGCAACCAGAGGTCAAGTATTCAAGGCTCCTCAAGGCACTGTGAAGGTCGATCCAGACAACTACCACACCTATCTATATTCCAGAATTGGCAAATGGAAAGCAGATGGTCAGGCTGAAATCGTATTTGCCACCAAGGCAGCAGTTAGACCAATTCCTTGGAGTCAAGCCCTGTACAAGGGTCGCATCTGTGTTCATAAAACACCAGATGATCGCAGTAATCCCATCGTTGAGACGAAGAAGGATGTTCCTATTGAGTTCCTGAAGGAAACATAAATTGACTTCCGTCTAGTCAAATTACGTCTAGCCTAATTTCATTTAACAATCTGCTGCTTACTGCCTATAGCAACACAAAAAGATATGTGAGAGGCGCACCCGAAGAGGGTGAGCCTCTCACATATCTTAGAAAGATATAAATTGTTTTTCTATAGGTCGGAAGTAAAGTTGTTAACTTAACCAGAATTAACCAAACACTGAATGATTCAACTAAGAAAGCCATGAACGTCTTGCCAATTAATGCATTATCTTCGTTAATACACTTAGCACAGGCAACTCCGGCAGCAAAGTCGTTCGACCCGATCGCAATTACCAATCAGCTCCTAAATGGTGTTGGTATTATCGGTATTCTTTTGTTGACAGGTTTAGGACTTTCAATAACGTTCGGAGTTATGCGAATAATCAACCTAGCACATGGTGAATTCATCATGCTAGGAGCATATACATCGTTTGTGTTGCAAAGTAATTTCAAAATGGATTTGTTATTGACAATCCCATTCTCTTTCTTGTTCACAGCTTTTATTGGTGCAATTGTTGAATTAACAATTGTTAGACGGCTATATGGACGAGCAGTTGAGACACTTTTAGCTACTTGGGGGTTAAGTATAGTTCTTCAAGGAGTAGTCAAACTTATTTTCACCGCTCAACTAAAGTACGTAAAAGCTCCTCCATATATTCGTGGCAACTGGACTCCGTTTGAAATCGGCGGACAAGCAATCGAGATATCATACTATCGATTATTTATTATCTTCATGGCTCTATTGCTGCTAGGAATAACGGCTTTTCTACTTTACGGAACAAAGCTTGGACGAGAAGTGCGTGCAGTCACCCAAAACCGAGACATGGCGAAGTGCTTGGGTGTAAATACTAGTCTCTTAGATATGATGACTTTTGCCTATGGATGCGGTTTAGCGGGAGTTGCTGGTACTGTTATTTCTTCACTAAAAAGCGTTGCACCGCCAATGGGTCAAGATTACCTAGTAGACGCTTGGATGACTGTTGTTACAGGTGGTGTCGATAAGTTGATTGGTGTTTTGGCAGGGGCAGTTTTGATTGGAGAATCTAATGCTGCGATCGCTTACCTTATTAACGATCCAACTGCGAGAGTAATTGTATTGGCAGCCGTTATTGTATTAATTCGATACCGTCCCGAAGGGCTATTTACAGTTCAGAAGCGAAGTTAATCTGTTTACATCTATTTTTTGTCAGTAAGAGCGAATTTAGTGGAGGTTTTATTATGGCAGAAGCAGTAGGTCGCATTCGACAGGCTAACTATGTTCCGAAGAGATGGCTAGTAACAAGTTTAGTCCTGTTGGTAATATTTGCAATTTTTCCTTTTGTGGCTGGTGAATTCCAGACCAACCTTATGGCAAAGTTGCTTTTGTTCGGGACTTTAGGTGTCTCTCTCGATCTAGTTTGGGGATTCACGGGTATTCTGAGCTTTGCCCATGGCGTATTTTTTACGTTAGGAGGATATGCGATGGCATATTACCTAAAGCTCAACCTATCCGCTACCGCTAACAATTATGGTGGCACACTTCCAGACTTTATGGTTTGGAATGGTTTGAAGGAACTGCCTTGGTTCATAGCTCCATTGCAGTTTTTCCCAGTTGCAGTCATTGCAATGGTAGTATTACCCGCAGGATTTGCCTATTTAATTGGCTCATTCATTTTTCGTTCTAAGGTTAGTGGTGTTTACATTACCGTTATCACTCTAGCTATATCGTCGGCTTTAACTACTTTCTTTGTTAGCCAACAAGCTTATACTGGTGGAACAAATGGAATCACTGACGTTTCAAAATTATCCCTATTTGGCTTAACTGTTCCGCCGATAGGAATATATTTTATAATTCTTGTCTTTGCTGCTTCTGTGATGGCTGGTAGTTGGTGGTTAACTCAATCTAACTTTGGATTGATTCTCCGTTCTATTAAAGAAAATGAGCAACGTATTTCCTACCTTGGATATGATGTTGCTAATTTTAAAATCTTTATTTGGACGCTTTCTGCTGGAATTGCTGGAATTGCTGGGGGCTTGTTTGTTCCTCTAAATAAATTTATTTCACCAGTTTATCTTGGTGTTGCTTTTGGTACTCAGATCGTAATTTGGGTTGCAGTAGGTGGTAGAGGAACTCTTTTTGGCCCAATCCTTGCTGCGATTTTACTTGGACAGATACAAAATTCAGTGGATCGAATTACTCAAGATTGGCAGTTAATTGTCGGAGTGATTTTGATGATAGTTGTATTATTTCTGCCAGATGGATTGATTAGCCTATTGCCAAAGAGGTTTCTTTCTAAAAAGTCCAATCAATTGAATAGATCTGAATAAATCCTAGAATGTAACAATACTATCTTTTGCTGATTAAAACCTTTGGTAAAGTTAGTATTAATAAAATCACATATTTCTTGATCCAAAAAGGTATAATTCATGGATACAACTTCCGTAGTTGAGACCGATAAGTTTGTGTCAGAAACTAGCAGAGTTGCTAGTGATAGACAATCTGTGTTGTCTGTTAAAGATCTTAAAGTAGTTTTTTCTGGATTCAAAGCTTTAAAAGGTGTTGATTTAGAAGTTGGCGAAAATGAGATTGTTACAATAATCGGACCGAATGGAGCTGGCAAAAGTACTTTGCTTGATGCGATCGTTGGTAAATCTCCAGTAGCTTCAGGGCATGTTTACTATCATGGCAAGGATATAACTAATCAAAGTCCTTATAAAGTCGCTCGAATGGGGATTGGGCGCAAGTTCCAAAACCCTAACGTTTACAATGACTTATCGGTATTTGACAACATTTTGCTAGCCCTCAAAGGCACTCATGGTGTTTTTGCTTCGATCAAATCTAAACTTACAGCTGGAAAAAGAGACAAGATCATTTCTGTGCTTGATCGCGTTGGGCTTTTAGAAAAAGGCTACGATAAAGTCTCATCACTATCTCATGGACAGAAACAGTGGGTAGAGATTGGGATGGTAATTGCTCAAGATCCAACCTTGGTCTTGCTAGATGAACCAACTGCTGGTATGACTCCTGACGAAACTCATTTGACAGGGGAAATCATTAAAACGATTTCTCAAAATCACTCTGTTGTGGTAATCGAGCATGACATGGAATTTGTAAAGCAAATTGCTCAACGGATTGTGGTATTGCATCAAGGTGAAAAATTGACTGAAGGTTCAGTCAATGAAGTTCAATCAAATCCCAAAGTAATTGAGGTATATCTTGGACGCGAACAAATCGATGCTGCTTGAACTAACTGATGTTACTGTTTCCTATGGACAAACACCAGTTTTGTTCGGGGTAAACATGGCTATTAATCAGGGAGATATTGCTTGTTTGCTAGGTCGTAATGGCGTTGGTAAAACTACATTACTTCGTAGCGTTATTGGCTTGAACAAGGTGCTTTCTGGCAACATAGTTTTTGATGCTGATGAAATCACCAAGGTTCCGACCTACAAACGTGCGCGGTATGGGATCTCTTACATTCCCCAAGGTCGAGAAATCATTCCTTATTTATCAGTTTTGGATAACCTCAAACTTGGTATGTCAGCTGCACAGAAGAAGTTGCGTAAAATTCCTGATGAGATTTTTGAGTTTTTCCCAATGCTAAAACAGCATCTCAGCCGCCAAGGTGGACTGTTAAGTGGAGGACAGCAACAGCAATTAGCGATCGCTCGTGGATTGATGAGTAATCCCAAAATTATGCTGTTAGATGAACCTACAGAAGGAATTCAACCTTCAATTGTGCAGGAAATTGAGGACACCCTCAAACGGATTAACCGTGAGAAAGGGATAACCTTAATTGTAGTTGAGCAGAAGGTGGATTTTGCCCGTCAGTTAGCTCAAAAGTTCTTCATCATGGAAAAGGGTGCAGTTGTAGCAAATGGTGCAACATCTGATTTAAGCGATGATTTAGTTCATCAGTACCTTGCGATTTAAATATAAAGAAGATATCATCATTGGCTGCGCAGCGGACGATGCTGGTATCTTCTTTATTTAATTATGCTGAAGGAAAAGCCAATAATCGGTTATAAAGTGTTGCTAAGCCGCACTTTTGATCAGTTATCGGCTTTTTTATTTGCAAATTGATACAGGTCAATAACTAACCGAAAAAGCTATGACTCAAATTTTAGTGGGTGAAGTTGCATCGCTCTGGCGTTATCCAGTCAAGTCGATGTTGGGAGAAAAACTTGATGAGGTGGATGTTGTATCTAAAGGGATTTTAGGCGATCGCGCTTACGCTCTGTGGGATCTTGAAACTGAAAGAATTGCCAGTGCCAAGAACCCAAAAAAATGGGCGAAATTGCTAGGGTTTCATGCCGAGTTTGTATCATCGCCCAAATCCCAAACTTCCATGCCTGCCGTTAAATTTGCTTTACCCGACGGAAGTACAACTACCAGTGACAGTATTAATATAAATACTACTCTTTCTCAAGCAGTGGGAAGAGAAGTTCTGCTGCTCACTTCTGCTCCTGAAGCACCCAGTTTAGATCAGTACTGGCCAGATATTGAAGGAGCGCTTAATCGGGAAGTCATAACCCAATTGTTTATGCCATCAGGGACTTTCTTCGATTCTTGCCCTATTCACGCGATTACAACTACAACATTAGCTCAATTAAAGAACATCTATCCTGAAGGAGCTTTTGAGCCTTGTCGGTTTCGCCCGAATATTTTAATTGAGCCAAAAGATTCAGAAGCCACATTTATTGAAGATGGTTGGGTTGGTAGCAAGATGTTCATCGGTGATGAAGTCTGCCTGAGTATTGATACTGCATGTCCTCGATGCGTGGTGACAACCATCGCTCAGTCAGATCTGCCTACTGATTTAAATATTTTGCGGACTACAACTAAACACAACAAGACGATCGCAGGTATTCGCACTTCAGTACTACAGGGAGGAGTAGTTCGTTGTGGCGATCAAATTTGGTTAGAGTAAACCAAAAGAAGAATGTAATGAATAAAGTGTTGTGCGGCAAAGCCGCGCAACACTTTATTCATTACATTCGTCCAATAATAAATTCTGTGATTGTTGTTAAGCCGATCTGAGTTTTGAGATTACTAAACACAAAAGGCTTATTGCCCCGCATTTTTAAAGCATCGCGTTCCATTACCTGCAAATCTGCACCAACATAAGGGGCAAGATCGATTTTATTAATTACCAATAAATCAGATTTAGTAATTCCTGGCCCCCCTTTGCGGGGTATTTTGTCCCCTGCGGCAACATCAATTACATATAGAGTTAAATCAACTAATTCTGGGCTAAAAGTAGAAGCAAGATTATCACCACCACTCTCTACAAACAGCAAATCTAAATCGGTAAAGCGAAGTTCTAACTGCTCGATCGCTGCTAAATTCATGGAAGCATCTTCCCTAATAGCAGTATGGGGACATCCTCCTGTCTCTACGCCTACAATACGATCGCGTGATAGAGCTTCACTACGGACTAAAAACTGAGCATCTTCTTGAGTGTAGATATCATTGGTGACAACTGCAATTTGGAAATGCGATCGCATGGATTTGCAAAGAGAATCAACGAGGGCAGTTTTTCCAGAACCAACGGGGCCAGCAACTCCGACACGAAATGGTGACATTGGGATTTATCCTGCTTATATATGAGGTAAAGTGGTGATGACGCAAAGCGTTGTCTCTACTTTACTGTAATTTTAGCTAATGCACATTGTTACAAAGCGTTTATCAGCATCGGGTTTATCGACAGAAATCAGAAAATTAGTCGATCAGAAATCTCTCTTAACACTTGCGCTCATTGCTGAAGATAGAACCCGCAGTCGTCACCGATTTATGACTGTTGAAGGAGAAGAGATTAATTTACAGCTTCAGAGAGGAACCGTTCTTAGAGAAGGTGATATTCTTGTGGATGAGCAAGATCAGGCGATCGCAATTGTTGTGGCTAAGCCTGAGCCATTAGTCACCGTCACTGCTAAACATCCTCTTGAATTTTTGAGAGCCGCCTATCATTTGGGTAATCGCCATATTTCTTTGGAAATTACGGAAACCTATTTACGCTTAACTCCAGACTCAGTTCTAGAAGATATGGTTTTGCAGATGGGACTGACCGTAACTCACGAAACTCAACCTTTTCAACCAGAATCTGGCGCTTACCATCATCACCATGATCATTAATCCTGATTCTTGGCAATTATTGAGATTGTTACAACTCACCAGCCCCGCTTTACCCGTTGGTGCTTACAGCTATTCTGAAGGAATTGAATATCTTTGTAGTAATAGCATTATTCACACTGAGGCAGATCTTGGTGATTGGTTAAAACGAGAACTGAGTTTTGGATTTATTACTAACGAAGCGGCGATCGCACTTCGCGCTCATCAGGCGATGATATCTAACGATATCACTGCGTTAAACTATTGGAATAACTGGCTATCAGCCACCAGAGAGTCGGAAGAAGTACGCCTTGCCAGTTGGCAAATGGGACAGTCCTTAATGAAGCTATGGTGGCAACTTCCAGATAGTCAAAATGATCAATTAGCTATCCGTAAATCAATCAACGAGCTTTTACCGACTGCCAAAGCTAATGCTCTAGGTAAAGGTTGTAACTATGCGATCGCCTTTGGAATTGTAGCGGCAAGCCTAGGAATTGATGTTAGTAATACAACTGTTGGTTATATTTATGGTTGGTTATCCAATTTAGTTAGTGCAGCTGTAAGGTCTGTTCCATTTGGACAAACGACTGGTCAACAGGTTATCTTCAAGCTCAGTTCTGATATTCTAACTAGTTCTCAATTAGCATTAAGCCGATTAGATGACGAATTGGAGTGGTGTGGTTGGGGAGCAAGTTTAGCTTGTGCTAACCACGAAACTCAATATTCGCGATTATTTCGTAGCTAAAATATAGTCAAACGCACATCTGGGGAACGATCTTGCGAAGCAAGATCGTTATACTAAAACACAACATGGTATAGCCATTTTGTGTTTTTAAAACCCTTACAGGGTTTGTTTTTTAATTCACGAAAGTGTAGCCACACTTTCGTGAATTGGTACTACTCAGATGTGCGTTTGATCTGATTACAATTTTTTAAGACTGTTATTTTGCAAAATTAAAAATAAAATTATGATGACTTATTGAGATATTGTCGCCTTAAGTTTGGCAATTTCTTAAAGCTGTTCTAAAATTGCTTAAGCCAACAGATCAGAAAAGCATGGAAACTGAAAAAACACAACTAGTTACTAATGAACAGCTTTTCTTGGCTAAAGTTGAACGCTTAGAGCAAGAAATAGAATCATTGCGAGCGCAGAATATCAGCTTAAGAAAGAATTTAGACACAAAAATCACTCAAGGAGAACAACTATCGCAAGTTAATCATCGTCTGCAAACTGAAATTCTCGATCGCCAACAGACCGAGACGGCTCTTAGACTACTTTTAGAGAGACTGTCAAGCGAAAAGAATGATCTAGAGATCATTCTTGACACCACTACTTCTCACAGTGACACCATCGAAGCATTGCTCTATGATCGCGCTTTATCGCTTGCCCGCGAAGTCACCATTGACGGACTGACCCAAATCGCTAACCGTAGAGCCTTTGATCAGAGGTTAGAAGGAGAATGGCAACGCCTAGCTAGAGAGCATTTGCCACTTTCATTGTTGCTCTGTGATGTAGATTTTTTTAAGCGCTATAACGATCGCTATGGACATCCTGTTGGCGATGACTGTTTACGTACGGTAGCAAAGACAATAGAGTCTTGTATACGTCGTCCTGCCGATCTAGTGGCTCGTTATGGTGGTGAGGAGTTTGCGGTGATTTTGCCAAATACTCTAAGAGAAGGAGCTACTTTTATCGCTGAAGAAATTTGCCTTGCTATTGCTAATCTACAAATCCCACACGAAGCCTCTTTTGTCAAAGATTGTGTTTCTGTCAGCATTGGTATATCCACAACTATGCCTCAGAAGAACGTACATCACAGAAGCCTCATTGAATCTGCTGACAAGGGCTTATATCTAGCTAAAAATCAAGGTCGAGATCGATCTGTATATAGCAGTAACTAAAACCCAATATTATTGTTGCGCGGCTTTGCCGCGCAACAATAATATTGGGTTTTAGTTGGTATTATTTCGTAGCGATCGCATTTTCGATCTTTACCTCATTTACACAATTTTTACCCTGCTCAAATTCTGTAATATTTGAGAGCGTAGTATCAGCGATATTGGCTAGAGCTTGGCTGGTAAAAAAAGCCTGATGCCCTGTAACAATAACATTGGGAAAGGTTAATAACCGCTGAAATGTATCATCTTGAATAACTTCATTGGACAAGTCTTCAAAGAATAAATCCGCTTCTTGCTCATATACATCTATACCGAGATAGCCGATCGCACCAGATTTCAGACCATCGATCGCCGCCTGAGTATCAATTAATGCGCCACGACTTGTATTAATTAACATCATCCCAGTTTTCATTTGAGCGATCGCTTCGGCATTAATCAAATAATGCGTATCGGGAGTAAGTGGACAATGGAGCGAAATAATATCTGACTGAGCGAAGAGTTCGGGCATTGATAAATATTCCATTCCCATTGCTAAGCAAACAGGGTTTTGATAAGCATCATAGCCGATTAATTTACAGCCAAATCCATGCATAACCTGGGCAAAAATTGCACCAATTCGACCAGTGCCAATCACGCCCACCGTTGACCCATGCAAATCAAAGCCAAGTAATCCTTCAATAGAGAAGTTACCTTCTCTAACACGGTTATAGGCTCGATGAACTTTACGATTGAGCGATAAAATTAAGGCGATCGCATGTTCAGCAACAGCATAGGGGGAATAGGCGGGAACACGCACGATCGTTATTCCCAAACAAGATGCCGCAACTAAGTCCACATGGTTAAATCCAGCCGACCTAAGAGCAATTAATTTTGTACCGCCTTGAGCCAACTTTTCCAACATTTCTGCATCAAGGTAGTCATTAATAAAAATGCAGATAGCAGAAAACCCTATAGCGAGGGAGACAGTCTCATGGCTAAGATGGCATTCAAAAAAAACTATTTCATGTTGATGTTGCTCATTAGCAACATTAAACGGTTGACGATCATAGGGCTTGGTATTGAAAAAAGCAATTTTCATAAATAATGTGATAGGAATTTTTGCTACAAATAAGAAAGGCTCGCTTAGCGAGCCTTTCTTATTTGCAATTTAGGTGTTAGCCACCAACATTGAGCGTAGCCCTTGCAGGATCATAGGGTTGTAACTCCACTTTCACAGGCTTCACATTCCAGATCTCATCACAATATTCTTTGATTGTGCGATCGGAAGAGAACTTCCCAGATCTTGCCACGTTGAGAATACTCATAGTTGTCCATTTCTCGACATCTTGATAAGCAGCGCTAACTTCAGCTTGACAATCTGAATAAGCTTGATAATCAGCCAACAACATATAGTCATCGTGGTACATCAGCGAATCCACTAAGGGCTTAAACAAGTCCTTGTCTCCAGGGGAGAAATATCCCATGCCGAGGCGATCAAGAACATTGCGAAGTTCTTCATTGCTTCGGTAGTAAGTTTGAGGATTATATCCTTCAGACTTTTTCTGCTCAACTTCGGCAGCTGTCAAACCAAAAAGGAAGAAATTATCATTACCAACTTCTTCACGAATTTCGATATTCGCACCGTCTAGAGTACCAATAGTCAAAGCTCCATTCATGGTGAACTTCATGTTGCCAGTACCCGAAGCTTCTTTACCTGCGGTCGAGACTTGCTCTGACAAGTCAGCAGCAGGATAAATCAATTGACCAAGGGAAGCACTAAAGTTGGCAAGGAAAACAACTTTGATACGTCCTTGCACATCAGGATCGCGATTGACGACATCAGCTACCGCGTTGATCGCTTTGATGATTAGTTTTGCCATGAAATAGCCAGGCGCAGCTTTACCGCCAAATACAAACGTACGAGGAGTGATCTTGATACTAGGATTTTGTTTAATCCGTAGATAGAGTCCGATGATGTGCAGTAAGTCAAGGTGCTGACGCTTGTACTCGTGGATGCGCTTTACTTGAATGTCGAAGATAGAATTAACATCAACTTCTACGCCATTATGAGTGCGAATATAATCGGCAAGTTTTTGCTTGTTTGCTTGTTTAATTTGTCTCCAGCGATCGCGAAAATCTTTGTCATCAACAAAAGCTTCAAGTTTACGAAGTTCGTCAAGATGCTTCAGCCAAGTATCACCAATTTTTTCACTAATTAAACCTGACAAAGCGGGATTGGCTAGCAATACCCAACGTCGAGGAGTGACTCCATTAGTTTTATTGTTAAACTTCTCTGGCCAAAGCTTATAGAAATCTTTCAATACATCTTGCTTGAGCAATTCGGTATGCAAAGCCGCGACACCATTAACGGCATGACTGCCGACGGTTGCGAGGTTTGCCATCCGTACTTTTTTGCCACCGCCTTCTTCGATAATCGATAGGCGCAATAGCAACTCATCATCGCCAGGGAACCAAGTCTGTACATCTTGCAAGAAGCGATGATTTATTTCGTAAATGATTTCTAAATGACGAGGCAAAAGGCTCTCAAATAGAGGTACACCCCATTTTTCGAGCGCTTCAGGCATGAGCGTATGATTAGTATAGGCAAAGGTGCTTTGGGTAATCCGCCATGCTTCATCCCAGAACATTTGATGATCATCTACCAACAAACGCATCATTTCGGCAATGCTGATAGCTGGGTGAGTGTCATTTAGCTGTACGGCTGCATGATCTGCAAGGTTGTCCAAACGACCATACTTTTTGAGATGGCGACGAATAATGTCTTGGAGAGAGCAAGATACAAAGAAGAATTGCTGCTCTAGACGCAACTGACGACCTTGGGGTGTGTTGTCGTTGGGGTAAAGAACTTTGGAAATAGTTTCCGACTTGATCTTGGTAGCAACCGCGCCATCATAGTCGCCTGAGTTAAAGGCTTGGAAGTTAAAGTCTTCGCCTGCTTCGGCTTTCCAGAGACGAAGCGTATTAACCGTGTTGGTTTGATATCCAGGCACGGGGGTATCGTGGGGAATCCCTTCAACGGTGAAACTAGGAATCCAACGGGTATGAGGACGACCGCGATCATCGTTGTAGATTTCGGTATGTCCGCCAAATTTAACTTGGACGGTGGACTCGTAGCGCACGACTTCCCAAGGGTTACCACAACGCAACCATTTGTCAGGAATCTCAACCTGCCAACCATGCTGAATCGATTGGTTGAAAATACCAAATTCGTAGCGAATGCCATAACCCATTGCAGGAATTTCTAGGGTGGCAAGGGAGTCAAGGAAACAGGCCGCTAAGCGACCGAGACCACCATTACCGAGTCCTGGATCAGGTTCTTGCTCTAGAATTTCGGTCAGATCCAGTCCTGACTCTTTAACAGCTTGCTCGATCGCTTCATACAGGTCAAGATTAATTAGGCTATTACCAAGATGTCGCCCCATCAAAAATTCGGCGGACAGGTAATAAACGGTTTTAATATCTTGTTCGTGGTAGACCTTGAGTGTTTGCAGCCAACGTTGCAATAGGCGATCGCGTGTGGTGTATGACAACGCCATGTAGTAGTCGGTGAAGTTGGCGAGAATTGCGAGTTTGCCTTGTATGTAGAACAGGTTGTCGGCAAAGGCTCGCTTGAGGGTTTCAATACTTAAACCTGTGCGATCGTCTTCTACCGTAATATTGCTGGTTTGATTAGCAACATTTGTTTGCATAGAATTATTCCTGAATGGTTACTTTGTCTTATTGCCGTTCTGCTGACCCTAAGGCGGAGGGTTATGCCCCTGTCCTATCCAAGCATAAACTTTGAGCTGTTGGTCATTTATTAACTGATAATTTATGTTTGAGGGGCGTAATATTTACGGTTCCCTGACATTAGCTCATATTTTTATGAAAAATTTACCTTGTAATCTTATGGGGATCGGGGCAAATACCTTAGCCAGATCATCTCTGCCCCAATCCCCATAAGTAGCTACACAAAAATTAAATACAAAAACCCGATATCTGTAACGTCCGCGTACCGAGGGCTACGGATATTGGTTCTGGGATTTTAATTGTGCAGGATTACTTAAGCCCAGTGCTGAAAATGGGGTCGTCATTTTTAGCAAAATATTCTGCCAAAAGCATATAGAAGCGATATCCAGAAAATTTTGACATCGTGCCCCAATGAAATCACTTATAAACCTCAAAAGATCAATCAGCGCCACTTTGTGGATTGACACTTTAATTATTGCTGTAGGTTACTTCGTCCTTAGCGCACTAGTTTTGCAATTACCACAGTCACAGCTTGGATCTCCAGTCTGGCCACCTGCTGGTATTGCAGTTGGAGCTTTATTGGCAAGAGGTCGATCTCGATGGTTAGGAATATTTTTGGGAGCTACTTTAAATAGTTTTCTTACGTCTAAAGTGCCTTTTCTTTTTGCGGTTCTTGGAGGTCTTGTGCCTGCGATCGGAGCTTTAGTCTCCACCACATTAGTGTTGTATCTTAACAAGACAAATGATTTCTTTGGATACGTTAAACATTTTGTTGTGTTTACTCTTGCCATCACTTTTAGTGGTACTCTTTTGCAAGCTTTACTGGGGGCTTTGAATGTATTTTGGGCGGGATTAATTCCATGGAATATTTATTGGAGTGTTACATGGGGATGGTGGGTTGGCGATGCGATCGGGGTTTTATTGTTTGCACCTTTTATTTGTGCATGGTGGAATAAGAAATCAAAAATAATTCCTAATCAAAGCCCCGATCAAAAAATTGATCATAGGGAGCTATTTTTGTCTTTGGTAATCTTAGTTATAACCTCTTATTTTGTACTAATCGAAAACCAGCCAATTGAGTATTTTTTACTGCCACCATTACTATGGTCAGCATTTCGATTTGGCAAAAAAACTACAACTTTAATTGTTATGGTTATTGCTATGGTTGCTGCCATAAGTACTGCCTATAAACTTGGCATTTTCTATAAAATTTCTCAAGAGAGTAACTCTCTAATATTCTTGCAATTATTTATGGGAGTAATGCTAATTACTACAATCGCAGTCTTGGCATTGGTCGCTGAGAATAATCACGTTGCAGAAAAACTACAAGAGCAAGTTGTTCTCAAAGACGAAGCTTATACTCAGCTAGATCAAGTCAACAAAAATCTAGAAGATATAATTGAGGAAAGGACTCGCGAATTAGTAGATGCTAATCGGGAAATTAATTCTTTGAATCAGCGATTAACTGTAGAAAATTATCGGATGAGTTCAGAGTTAGCGGTTACTCGAAAATTACAAGAGATGATCTTACCAAGAACGAAAGAATTAAAAAGCATTGAAGAATTAGATATTGTTGGTTTTATGGAGCCTGCGGATGAAGTAGGTGGCGATTATTATGATGTTTTACAGAGAAATGGGCGAATCAAAATCGGGATTGGGGATGTTACAGGTCATGGTTTAGAAAGTGGAGTAATCATGATCATGGTGCAAACTGCGATTCGTACTTTACTAATTAATGGAGAAAGAAATCCTGTTAAGTTTTTATCTACAGTTAATCAGACAATTTATGAAAATCTTCAACGCATGAATTGCGATAAGAGTTTGAGCCTGATACTTATGGATTATCATGAGCATAAACTCTATTTAAGTGGACAACATGAAAGTGTAATTGTAATCAGAGCAAACGGAGAAATCGAAATTATTGACACAGATTCTTTAGGCTTTCCTATTGGATTAACTGATGAGATTGCTGAATTTATATTTGAAGTAGAAATATACTTGAATTTGGGAGATATAGTCTTGCTATATACTGATGGTATTCCTGAAGCCGAGAATCAAAGTAAACAACATTATGGGCTAAAACGGTTAATTAAATTAATCAGTGAAGCTCATAAAAAGCCTATTGATCAAATTAGAGAAATTGTAATTAAAGATGTCCGTGAATTTATCGGCTCCCACAAAGTATATGATGACATTACTTTTATGGTTATGAAGCGTAAAATCTAATTTATAAACCCAAAATACAAGTAGCGGCGCGAAGCGCCGCTACTTGTATTTTGGGTTTATATGTACCTGTGCAAAATAAATTACTAAAACCCGTAAAGTTGCACCCCTTTGGGGCGCAACTTTACGGGTTTTTCTTTGTAATTAATTCTTAACTACTTATGGGTAATGTTTGAAGCCATTGTCGAAACTCGCGCCGCAATGTACTCATTGGTAGATTCTTACTTTTTTCTAAAAATAGAGAGATTCCTTCTATGACTGGCACTGATGGGAAAGCTTTACTAACAGAGGAGTTAAGGTATTTACCATCTTCAAATAGGCTAATCTCTAGTTTCCCATTTTTATATCGCCAGATTTCTGGTACAGCCAAAGCTTCATAGGCGCTGATCTGTGTAACTGAAGTTAAGTCTACCTCGATCGCTAAATCAGGTACGGGATCAATATCAAGATTTAGGCATAGTTTACCAATCATCGCTTGGTAGTTTTGAATATAAAAGCAGTCGTCTGGCTCGATCCCCGCTTGCATTTTTTTACTTTTAAAAGTCGTCGATCCTAAAGATTCCCACTCCCAATCTAGTTCTTCTAACAAAACAACTAATAAATTTGAGATCAAAACCTTAGCGCGTTCATGCTCTGGTAATGGCATCCGAATTTCCAATACTCCTTTGTAATAAGCAATTAGTGAGTGACGATGCTCGCCTAAATCTTCGAGAATGTCTTCAAATTCTTGCCAGTTAATATTTTCAAGGGTGACTCTTTGTCCTTGATCTAGCTGAATTTGCGCGATCGCGATTTTGACTGGCATGACAGAAATCTCCAAACCATGAATTTTGAGCGCGTGTAGCGTTTTGCGCTTCCCTCAGTTTAGCAAAAGCCAAGCACCACTAAGCTTTTGCTAAACTGACTCATATAGAAAAATTTTTAGATATTTTTAAAGACATTGATATTTATGCCTAAAATAGCCAGTAATTCGGGTAATCCGATCGCCCAAAACCCGATCGCTTTGGTATGGCATCGACGGGATTTGCGAATTGATGACAATCCTGCGCTGAGTGAGGCGATCGCCCAAGTTGGGGATCAGGGGATCGTGCTGGGGGTATTTATTTTTGACCCTGATATTCTCGATGATGGCGTGACTGAGGGGAGCAAGGTTGATTTTATGTTGGGGTGTTTGCGCGAGTTGCAAGCTAACTATCGGAGGATGGGCAGTGATTTATTGTTCATGCATGGTCTGCCGATTAATTCAATTTGCGAACTTGCCAAAGCAATTAATGCTAGTCATGTCTTTTTTAATCAAGATGTTGAGCCTTTTGCGATTAAACGCGATCGCGCTGCAACTCTTGCCTTGCAGGAATTAGGAATTAAAGTTCAGAGTTTTATTGATATTGGTTTGATTGCTCCTGATGCGATCGCGACCCAAGCTGGTGAACCTTACAAGGTTTACACGCCTTTTTGGCGCAATTGGCAAGCTAAACCAAAGCAAAAACCTTTTAATGATCCTAAGAGATTGACGGGTTTAGCGAGTTATGAGAATCTGCCTGTAATCGCTTTACCGAGCTTGCGTGAACTCAAATTTATTAACGACATAACGTTACCAAAATCTGGTGAAGCCGAGGCTCTGCAATTATTAGAAACCTTTTGCGATGGTCATGGGATATTGCGCTATCAGACTGAACGTGACTTTCCTGCTCATGAGGGCACATCGAGTCTGAGTCCACATTTGCGCTTTGGGACTGTGGGGATTAGAAGAGTTTGGGAAAAGGCGATCGCGGCTGAGCAGCTTATCAGAAGTGAAGAAGAATCTTCAGGCATCACCACATGGAAACAGGAATTAGCATGGCGCGAATTTTATCAACATGTGTTGTTCTATTTTCCTGAACTAGAAACGGGTGCATATCGTCCGCAGATGAGAGATTTCCCTTGGGATGATGACGAGGAGAAATTTGTGGCATGGTGCGAGGGGCGCACAGGCTATCCGATTGTCGATGCAGCTATGCGGCAGCTTAATCAAACAGGCTGGATGCATAACCGTTGTCGGATGATCGTTGCTAGCTTTCTAACTAAAGATTTGATTATTAATTGGCAATGGGGCGAACGCTATTTTATGCAGAAATTACTAGATGGCGATCTGGCGGCAAATAACGGCGGTTGGCAATGGAGTGCCTCTAGTGGCATGGACCCAAAACCTTTGCGGATTTTTAATCCTGCCTCGCAAGCCCGTAAGTATGATCCTGAAGGTGAGTATATTTTGCGTTGGTTACCTGAATTGCAAGGCTTAACGACTGCCGAACTTTTAAGTGGCAATATTCCACCACACCAGTGTAAAAAACGCGATTACCCTTTGCCAATTGTCGATCACAATATTCAGCAGCAAAAGTTTAAGCAGCTCTATAAAGATTGCAAAGCTAGCCCCTAAGCTCAGAAGTAGCCCTGCACTCAAGTGCGGGCTAAAAGCTCAAGTCTGCTTCAGCAGACTAAAAAATAATTTTCCGTAACCCGTTTCAACGGGTTTTAGCTTTTAGCCAGCACTTGAGTGCTGGGCTAATGCTGCGCGATCGCAAATGCATCTCTGCACAAATTGCTCAACTTTCGATAAATCTTTATCCCCAGCAGCACGTTCGACCCCACTGGATACATCTAAACCATTCGGATTTACCAATGCGATCGCCTCGGCAACATTTTCAGGTGATAAGCCTCCTGCTAACCACCAGTCACAAGCTGGGCGAAAATCGCGCAACATCTTCCAGTCCAGAGTTTTACCAGTACCTCCTGCCATATGTGGATCGTAAGCATCAAGTAAAATTGCATCAACAACATTACTAAAAAGATGTGCTTGCTCTAAACCAGCTTGATCCTTGACTCGTAAGACTTTAATTAGCTTAATTGTGGGGTTAGTAGCACTTAAATGAGATCGCACTTGATTACAAAATTCTGGAGATTCATCACCATGGAGTTGCACCGCGTTTAGTCCAGCTAGCGCAACTGTTTCACTAATTTCACTAATACTTGAATTAAGAAATACCCCAATCAAATCTAGCTCTGATAATCTGGCAATCTCAGGCTGGGCAGAGAGTAAACTAGAGGTGATTTGCCCGATCTCAGCTGGGCTGATATATCGTGGTGAAGAGGATACACAGATAAAACCAAGCGCATTGACTCCCATTTGCACAATCGCTTGTGCTTGATCGAGTTTCGTAATGCCACAAATTTTGATATACATACTCAAGCAATTAATTCCATGACTGACTCATCCTATCCAAAGTTTATGCAGTCTCAACAACCACTAGATCAGAAATTAGGCAAGAAAATCGTGACAAAAATTTCCGCAGGCTCGGCAATGTTTATGGCGATCGCGATCGCTTGCTGCACTCCCACTCTTCCAGCCCGAGCTGGACTCTTTGATGGTCCAGTAGATCGTCTGCCCTCAGTGCAACGTGATTCACTACGCAAAGGTCAAACAGTGGTCACTGGTAACAATGGCAAATATGTTGCGCGAGTATTACTTAATGCCTCACCTGATGCAGTTTGGCGAGTTTTGACCGACTATGCCAATCTCTATAAGTTTATTCCCAATATGACTTCCAGCAGGATCATCGAAAATCGTGGCAGTCGTAAAGTAATTGAACAAGTGGATTCGCGTCAAGTTTTCTTAGTTTCGATTGTTTCGCGTACTAAACTCGCTATCCAAGAAACCGATCGCAGACAAATCGATTTTCGACTTATTGATGGAGATCTTGCCAAAATGGAGGGCTATTGGAAAATTGAGCCTGTCTCCTCAGTCCCCAAGCGTCCTGCCAATCAAATTCTGATTACTTACACTGTCAATGCACAGCCAAAAAGTGGAACTCCTACTGATGCTTTCTATGGGATTTTCAAAGATGCTTTAGGAGATACATTACAAGCGATTAAACAAGAAGTTGCTAGTAGAAATTAAAAAATAATAGGACTTCTGCCTCACCTTAGAGCCTATTTAAGAATTGTCCAGATTACCCCTCACTCCACCTTGCAAGGGAGACTCTAATCCTCCTTTACAAAAAGGCTGAGGGGAATCTCTTAGAAGTTTTAACTGTAGAAAACAACTCTTAAATGGTTTCTGCGGAACAATTCATGAATTGTCCCTATAGTGACTTCAAACAGGAGAGAATGAGCTATTCCCATTCTCTCCTATTCTCAAATTTTCAAACTTAATAATTTAACGATATGATCGAGCCGATTGGATATATATTAGGAACCAAAGATGCTACCCCACTTGAATTTTGGGTAGCGGTGAGTGATGGCAAAGTCCTTCGTCTCGATGATGTAGTGCAAGTGAAAACCGATCGCCCCGACAAAAAAGGGATCGTTAACTTTTATGGGGTTGTCGATCATGTGCGAACCATCCATGAGGGGACGCAATTTGATACGGATACATTTCTGGTTACTACTGGCAGTATGCCCGTAAATGTATCCTATGCCGCGCATATCCAAGTCACACGCATTGAGCCTGAAGAATATTTACCGCCACAACCGAGTGATGCTGTCTACTTAGCCGAAGATGAGAACCTCAGATTTGCGTTAAATTTCGATGGCATGGAGCAGCGCATCTCCGCAGGAATTATGCGAAATGGTAGTCCAGCCTATTTGAATTATGAATTTATCGATGGGACGAAGGGCGCTCATGTCAATATTTCGGGGATTTCGGGAGTGGCAACAAAGACTTCTTTTGCTTTGTTTTTACTGCATTCCATTTTTAATTCAGCAGCTTTGGGTTCTAAGAGAGCGAATACAAAAGCACTCATTTTTAATGTCAAAGGAGAAGATTTATTTTTCTTAGATAAACCCAACAATAAAATGCGAGAGGAAGATCGCCATACCTATCATGCCCTTGATTTGCCTGTAGAACCATTTAGGGATGTAAGATTTTGTGTTGCGCCTAAGAAAAACACCCAAGAAATAGAACCCCATCTCGATCAGCGTTCCGATAACATCTCCGCCTATGTGTGGGGGATGCGCGAATTTTGTCGCGATCGCCTATTTCGGTTCTTATTTGCAGGTGATGATCTTGAGCGTGGAAATATTGGCTTCTTGGCAAGTATTGTCGAAGAACGTCTAGCCAGATTGGCAATGGATAATGATAAATATGATAAGAAGCTAGGATTTTTGCCTAGAGCTAGTCTGGACTTAGATGATGCCTATGGAGAAGATGGCAAAGATAAGGTAGAGACGTTTCGGGATTTGATTGAATTTCTCGAAGATAAGTTAGTTGAGAATCCCGATCAGAAATGGCTAGGGCGCAATGCTCCTGCAACTGCGGAGGCTCTAACCCGTCGCCTCTGGGGGATTGCTGATGAAATGGGGCATCTCATTCGAGGCGATCTCCCGCCCGAAGAATTGCAAAAATACAAGCTCGATCCGCTAGCGGCGGAATATCAGTTAACGATCGCTGATATCAACAAGCTAGGTAGCAAAGCCCAAAAGTTTGTGGTGGGTGTACTGCTCCAAAAGCTCTTCATGGAAAAGGAAAAGCGCGGTCAATATCCCGTTGTGTTTATTGTGCTTGATGAGTTGAATAAATATGCGCCTAAGGAAGGTCGTAGCCCTATTAAAGATCTATTAGTGGAAATTGCGGAGCGGGGGCGATCGCTAGGTATTATCTTAATCGGCGCACAACAAACTGCTTCAGAAGTAGAGCGTCGCGTGGTCGGACAGGCGGCAGTGCGCGTAGTTGGTCGTCTTGACTCTGCCGAAGTAGAACGCCCTGAATATAATTTCTTGACGGGCGCTTGTCGGAAGCGATCGCTATTGTTAAAATCAGGCAGCATGTTTATCCATCAGCCAGAAGTTCCATCTCCTTTGCTGGTTGGATTTCCTTTCCCTGCTTATGCGACGAGACTGCGGGAAGTCCAAATCAATGAAGTGGAAGAGAAGGTTCTAAAAAGCAAAGTGAAGCGACTTTAAGCAATTGCTGTAATCTATAGGACTTAAGCTTTTAGCCAAGAACTCAAGTTCTTGGCTAAAAGCTTAAGTCCACTGAAGTGGACTACAGGTTAGCAAAAGCCCAAACTCGTTTCAGCGGGTTTGGGCTTTTAGTCTGTACTTGAGTGCAGGGCTACTGACTTTAGGAATTGATCTTAGTGGAGCGAATTAATCGCCTCATTCAGAGTCTGACTAGGGCGCATCGCTTGATTAGCCTTATCAGGATCAGCGAAGTAATAGCCGCCAATATCGACGGATTGACCTTGAACGGCACTCAATTCTTGAATAATTTGGCTTTCCTTATCCGCCAAGATCTGCGCCAATTCAGCAAATTTTGACTGTAGTTCCAAATTCAGATTCTGTTCCGCTAGAGCCTGCGCCCAGTAAAGTGCAATATAGAAATGACTGCCACGATTATCAATGCCGCCAATCTTGCGAGAAGGTGATTTATCGTTATTGAGATAGAGACTGTTAGCTTGGTCTAGGGCGATCGCCAAGATCTTTGCGTTTTCATTATTGGTCTTGCGTCCGAGGTCTTCTAGGGTAACAGCGATCGCTAAAAATTCTCCGAGGGAATCCCAACGCAAATGTCCTTCTTCGAGAAACTGCTGAACATGCTTAGGAGCCGAGCCACCTGCACCAGTCTCAAACAGTCCCCCACCCGCCAGCAATGGCACAATCGAGAGCATTTTGG
The DNA here is from genome assembly GCA_044354985.1 of Pseudanabaena sp. Taxonomy (GTDB): domain Bacteria; phylum Cyanobacteriota; class Cyanobacteriia; order Pseudanabaenales; family Pseudanabaenaceae; genus Pseudanabaena. Next base: position 24,558 of record JBIKYZ010000476.1, read on the forward strand.
CACTAGTACCTAGTTCGAGAATTGGGAATAGATCCGTGAGATAGTCCCGCAAGACGTTGCCAGTTACGGAAATCACATTTTTACCCACTTTAATTTGTTCGCAGGTAAATTTCATCGCCGCTACAGGTGACAGGATCTGAATATCTAGCCCTGTGGTGTCATGATCTTGCAAATAGGTCTTCACCTTCGTAATCAGATTCGCATCATGGGCGCGATTTTCATCTAGCCAAAAAATCGTCGGATTGCCCGTCGCTCTTGCCCGACTAACAGCAAGTTTGACCCAATCTTGGATCGGTAAATCCTTAGTTTGACACATCCGCCAGATGTCACCTTTAGCGACAGAATGCTCGATCAGGACAGCCCCTGTTTCATCACTAACCCGCACTACACCATCGGCGGAAATCTCAAAGGTTTTGTCATGGGAGCCATATTCCTCAGCCTTCTGAGCCATCAAGCCGACATTGGCGACATTGCCCATTGTGGTGACATCAAAGGCTCCATTCTCCTGACAAAACTCAATACAGGCTTGATAAATCGTGGCATAACAGCGATCGGGAATCATTGCCTTAGTGTCATAAGCCTTGCCATCCGCGCCCCACATCTTGCCAGAAGTACGGATGGTCGCAGCCATTGATGCATCAATAATCACATCGCTGGGAACATGCAGATTAGTAATTCCCTTATCGGAATTGACCATCGCTAGACGTGGTTGCTTTTCATAAACTGCTTGCAAATCTGTGGTGATCGCTTCTTTTTGTTCATCAGGTAAAGCTTGAATCTTGGCGTAAACGTCGCCTAAACCATTGTTGGGATTGATGCCCAATTGCTTGAAGGTGTCAGCATACTTCTCAAATACATCTTGATAATAGACCGTCACCGCATGACCAAATAGAATCGGGTCAGAGATCTTCATCATCGTCGCCTTGACATGGAGAGACAGCAAAATATCTTCTTCCTTAGCCTTAGCAATTTCCTGAGCATAAAACTCCCGTAAAGCCTTGACACTCATCACCGAAGCATCAATGACCTCGCCTTCTAATACAGGGGTTTTCTCTTTGAGAACTTGAGTGGAACCATCGGCTGTGGTCAATTCAATCTTGACTACGCCTGCTTTGGGAATTACCACCGATTTCTCGCTACCGTAAAAATCACCCTCAGTCATGTGCGCTACATGGGATTGAGAATCCTTTGACCATGCGCCAACGGAATGGGGATGCTTTTGAGCAAATTCTTTAACGGCTGATGCGACTCGGCGATCGCTATTTCCTTCACGCAACACAGGATTAACCGCACTACCCAACACCTTAGAATATTTCGCCTTAATCGCCTTCTCTTCTTCAGTTTGTGGATCGGCTGGATAGTTCGGGATGTTATAACCCTTGGCTTGTAATTCTGCGATCGCTGCCGTTAACTGTGGCAGGGAGGCGCTAATATTCGGGAGTTTGACGATATAAGCCTCAGGAGTTTTTGCCAAGTCTCCCAGTTCATCAAGGGCATCAGGTTGGCGCTGAGATTCGGTTAAGTATTCAGGAAAATTCGCAATAATCCGCCCAGCCAGAGAAATATCTTTGAGTTCAACCTCGATGTCGGCGGCTTTTGTAAAAGCTTGGACAATGGGTAGTAGGGAGTAGGTGGCTAGGGCTGGAGCTTCATCGGTAAAGGTATAGGTGATTTTTGAGGTTTGATTGCTCATGTCAATGGGGCGGATTTTTTGCGGATCAATATACAGCTTAGATGATACATGGCTTAGTTAAACCGATACGTATCGGTTTTATCCACAAATTAGCCTTATACCAAAACACGAAATGGCGTAGCCATTTTGTATTTCTAAAACCCTTGCTGGATTTAGTTTTTAATTCACAAAAGTATGACGACCCTTTTGTGAATTGGTATTTATTACTGTGGTCACGCGAGAAAAAGGAACTAAGAAGCAATCATCCAGAAGCAAGCCGATCGCAGATCAAGCAGCAAACGGACAAAAAATAATACTAAGCTTGAAAACCTTACCCAATATGTATCATGACTAAAATAGTCTTCTACAAAAAACGATAAAATTTTTGTAAAGAAAAATACTGAATGCAAAATTATCGGTTACAATCAAAAAAATTCGATTCTTATATTCTTCAGATATGAAAAGATTGCTTTTTGCTTTGCTTTTTTTGTTCTTTCCATTAGCCAGCTTAAATCTCAATTATCCATCGATTAGTTTTGCTCTCGATTATCAATTCGTAAATGAGACATCTTGGAAAGTTGGTTCATATGAAAATGGGGTTAAATCCGAAGCTGAACCAGTACCATGGGTTTTTCGTCCCAATAAAACCGTAAATGCTGGAAATTTATGGAGAGGAAGTTGGAAAGAAGAAATTGGAAATAGAATTAATGTTGTGATTTCCTCCCAAGATGAATTTGAAGTTAACTTTATCAATCCTAGCGAGTTCATTGTATTTAAAAATGGGGAACCCTATAGGTGGGGGCGGCGAATATTCCAATAGGACTAGCTAGAGACATTTACTCAGAAGACCTACGGGGTTGAATTGAGGTAGTGTCGTAAGGCTATCCTGTATCTACCACATGAAGCTCTTATCTTGATAATTGTTAGCTACAGTGCAAATATCCTCACACAATGGATTTATCACATTCCAAAAAGGCGATCTCCTCAATCGCCTTTTTTTTGTGCAAAGACATATCGAACAGCATCATACTGATCTTATCAAAATGAAACTAACGACGCATTTAGCCTTTTGAGGCGATCGTAAATTGATTCGTTTTTAGGCAAATGTTGCCATTTATTCCCCTTTACGATCACTTATTTTCTCGTTTCTTTGTTTGTGTGGTGCGATCGCTGGTTGATTTTTGGGTAGTGGCGATCATGATGTTGAGGTGTTGAGGGGGCGATCGCTGTTTGAACATTGTAAAATCAAATTATGAGTAAGAAAGAAAAACTACTTGAACTCCATAGTTCTAGTAATCCCAGTCCATAACAACCGCGTTAAGTCTGTATATGTTAAAAGAGTCGTAGAACTTATTGAAGGAGAACAGTCATGATATATCCAATAGTGATTTATCCATGTGAAGAAGGTGGTTTTGTCGCCGAAGTTCCTGCTTTAAAGGGATGCTTGGCTCAAGGCGAAACCTTAGAAGAAACCTTGCAAGAGTTAATTACAGTGAGAACTTTGTGGCTAGAGACGGCCGAGAAACATGGACAAAAACTTCCAGATCTTGGAAATGCGATCGCTAAAGTAAAAGCTTTAAGTGTGATCGCTGTTTGATTTTTGTGGAGTAACGAACACCTGTTTTTTTTGAGAGGGCGATCGTGATTTTTGGGGTTGAGAGGGCGATCGCTGTTTGATTTTTTGGAGAGAGTAAATCAATTGTTATAATCATTTTTACAACATGAGTAAGTTTTAACCCTAATGTCAATAACCCTAGAAGAAAGAGTCGCAATCTTAGAAGCTGAAATCACTCTGATTAAAAATAAGGTAGAAAGTCCAACTGTCCCAGTAAACCCTTGGTGGGAAAAAATCACAGGAACTTTTGCCGATAGCCCAGACTACGACAAAGCTATGCAATTGGGCAAAAAATACCGCGAATCTTTGCGTAAAGCTTCCACTAAGTCCCGCAAAAAATAGATGTACATATTCGATACAGATCATCTCAGCGTATTAGATCGTGGTGGAATTGACGCTCAACGTCTTCTTACTCGTTTAGCTAAAGTAAATCCAAATCAAATCTCAGCAACTATCATTAGCTACGAAGAACAGACAAGAGGATGGCTAAGCCATATCTCCAAAGCACGGAACCTTGCAGCACAAGTTGAAATTTACAAACAACTTAAAAGACAAATCAACAATTACTGCATTATCCCAATAATTGATTTTGATATAGATGCTGCTAACGAATTCCAACGCATCAGAAAGTTATATCCTCGCCTCGGCACAATGGACTTAAAAATTGCAGCGATCGCCATTGTTAACAATGCGATTGTATTAACTCGTAACACTTCCGACTTTGGGCAAATTGCTAACTTAAAAATAGAAGATTGGACACAGTGAATACTATTGATTGCTATTTGATTTTTGGGGTAAGAGAGGATCGTGATTTTGAGGTGTTGAAGGGGGCGATCGCTGTTCACAAAATTTACATTGATATAACCCTCCACATTTAACGCACCACGTTATATAATACGAATATAAACTTACTGTTCCTTAGTCGTGATCCGAAGCTTTAAGGATAAAGAAACTCAAAAAATCTTTGAGAGACAGCGATCGCGTAAATTGCCCTCAGAAATTCAGCAAGTAGCCCTGCGAAAATTGCGTATGCTAAATCAGTCATCCACCCTTCAAGAACTGCGTATTCCACCAGCAAATCGTTTAGAACGACTAAGTGGCGATCGTGAAGATCAATATAGCATTCGGATTAATAATCAATGGCGTATTTGCTTTGAATGGCAAAATGATGATGCTTTCAATGTGGAAATTGTTGATTATCATTGAGAAATCAAAATGAACGAAGATAAACTTAACCCGATCCATCCAGGAGAAGTTCTTTTAGAAGAGTTTCTCAAGCCGATGAACTTGAGCCAAAATCAACTAGCATTAGCTCTTCGAGTTCCCGCTCGACGTATTAACGAAATCATTCACGGTAAACGCCGAATTACCGCAGATACGGCTATTCGCTTAGCGTTCTACTTCAATATGTCTCCCAGATTTTGGCTCGGATTACAAATGGATTATGATTTAGATATAGCTGAAGATGAAGTTGGAGAAAAGTTAAAAATGGAAGTTGCAGTTTTAGATAGGGCGATCGCTGTTTAGTTTTTTTGAAGTGGCGATCTCGATTTTGGGTTTTGTGGTGGCGATCGTTGTTTGATTTTGGAAGTAGAGGCGTTCGTGGTTTTGGGGGGATTGAGCGGGTCAACTGTATCCAAATATAAAAACAATTGCTATAGGGATGAGTCCTGATATTTGAGATATAGCGATCGCACTTTCGCTTTGAACTTTTCGCGTACATCATCAGGTTCAATAATTTCGCAGTCTTCGGCATAGGGCATAATTTCGCGATAGAACCAAAATGTGTTGCTAATTTTGCGGATGATTTGACGTATGGGAGGATCACTATCTAGCCATGTATTATCGATGTCTTCGTCCCTTGGTTTATAGGCAAAGGCGAGATTTCCCGACAAATTAAAGGTGACATGAATTTGATCGAGTTGGGATCGCCATTTCCCTTGAATTGGCGTGATGGCGGCTTCGGGGGGGATGCGATCAAGTCTGAGGGAACGATTATGTTGTAGGGCTGAAACTGTATCAGTTCTAGCAATGTCTTCACACCAACAGTCAAGGTAGAGCCGCTTGTCGTGGGCGGCGACTTTGGCGTAGTAAATGGAGAACTCATGGGGATGATCGGCGGCATCGAGATATTGTAGTCGAAAGGGTTGATTTTGTTTGATGTAGCGATCGATGGTATGTCGCCACATTTCGGGGGGTGTGTCGAGAAATCGCTCGATGTCGCGGCGGAGTGGGGTGTTCAGTTCACTACGTTCTAGTAATAGATGGGCGATGATTTGGGCTTTTTCGAGTTCGCCGTAATCAGTTAATAGTCGAAATGTCCGTGTAAGGGATTCTATACGATCGCTTGCCCAGTCGTTATTCTTGGAGATTTGGATTTGTTTACGGGCGATCGCTTCGACTAGTTTGGAGATATTTGGGCGATCGCCCCATGTCATGCCAAGTTCGATCGCGATCGCTTCTAAGTTAGCTTTGTCGCGTTCTTTGATAGATAGTGTAATTGATTCGCCTTTTCGGGACATATTGGGGGTTAGCGATTAGCGATTAGCTTTTGGCTTTTCTGTGTTTTAGGGTTGTTAGGTTAGGAATTTTTGATGATAGATATTTCTATAATCTGCATTAATTGCTTGCTATCATCAGCTAATAGCTAAGCGCTAAAAGCTTTCCGATATGCAATCACCGCTTTAGTTTGACTAGTTTCATTAGCAAATTGACTGAGTAAATCAAAGTCTAGTTTGGGAAGGAATTCACTGCGAGGGATGTTTTCATATTTTGGTTCATTTTGAGATTCATCAAGTCCATCTTTGAGTCGATAGAGTTTCCATTGTTGCTGTTTGGCGTACCAAAACCAGACTTCAGGGATTCCTAAACCTCGATATACTTCTAATTTATCGATACCGCCACTGCTGATCATAATTTCGATGGCGATATCGGGGACTTCTTTGAGTTCGCCAAAGCAATAGCATTCATCGGGTTCTAGTCCTCTCTGGGCTAGCTCTTGTCTAAAGGTGGTTTGACCATAACCATTGAGATCGATCTGTCTCTCCACGAAGTACATCTCAAGCAGTCGGGCAAAGATAGTTTTGAGGCGTTCGTGTTCGTTGGATGTGGTCATAATTTCTAAAACACCATTGAGATAGGTCATGCGGAGAGATGGGTATTCATCGGTATAGATATTGACGAGGGTGCTGTACTGTTTCCATGTCACGTCGCTAAGGATGAGTCGTTGTTCTTCGGTGTTGGGTAATGCGATGGATTCTCTGGCTAAAACTTCTAGGAGTGTCATGGCTAGTAAGCTCCGACGATAATAATTTTGGCTATTTTAATCATAGACGATCGCTAAATATTTTCCCTTGCTTTAAAATGTACGGACACTTTAATCTATCATGGGGTTGTAAGATTGAATTTTATATGCAATCATTCATTTATTCAATATTTTACGGACACTATTATTTTGTATGTAAATCTAGTTTGTGGAGTCTAACTTTATGGTGCAAGCGCTGTTTGGCAAACAATCTAAATTGACTTATGCAGAGTATCTTGAGCATGAGTGCATTAGTTCTATCAGGCATGATTTTGTGAATAGTCAAATGTTTGCGATCGCGCTTTCCGATATTTATGAGGATGTGAGGTTATGAGGACTATTTTTCCTGAATTTATTTAGACAAATATATTATCTTTAAGTTTGTAAACCATGAGAAAAATCTATGATTAACAATAATTTATTATCACGAATTTCTATCGATCCAGCGATTTGCTTTGGTAATCCTTGTATTCGAGGACATAGGATATGGGTTTCGGTAATTCTCGATTTACTTGCTAGTGGTGCAACTTTTGAAGAGATCCTTGAAGAATATTCAGGTATTGAAAGATTAGATATTTTGGCTTGTATTGCCTATGGTGCAGAAATGTCAAGGGGATATTTTAGAGATATTCCATTGACTCAAAATCAAGAGGTGACGGCAGCATGAATACAAATATAGAATCTGCCCTAAGCCGTCAAATGATCCCTAGTAGGGGTTGGTTGAATAAAATGTTAAGGCTCAATTTAGTGCAAGTTTCAATCCCTCTGGTAATAGGGGTTAGCTGCTTGAACCTTGAGAACATACTACACTATACGCTCAATTTATAGCAAGACAATCAAAAAATTTGACACTAAAAAAATAAAGCTGTAGGATGAGGGACAAGCCACACTGGTATGTCTTGCCCCCCTTTTAGCTTCGTACCCTGAAGGATAGCATCTAAGACATATTTTTGGCTAGTTTTCCTATGCAATAAAGCAGGAACCAGACCATGATTGATGTTGATGAAATTTGTGAAAAAGCTGAGGTATATGAATATCTCAGGTCAAATGTTGAAACTCTTTCAAGCCATTTACCACCATTAGAAGGACTGTTTGATCTACAGAACTTTAGTGGCGAAATCAAGCAATTTCTAATAAATCTTCAAGCAACTGAAGAAGAGATGGAGAAATTTCTTGGAAGCATTCAAGTGACTCAAGGATAGTTACTTTATGTCGCTATGCCTTGTACCTTGAACAAAGAAGGGGGAAGTTAATTTCTTCCCTCTATCTTGATAGAGATAATTTAGGTGGATTAACTGCATGATTTCTAAAACATATCTCAACAAAATTTTACTAAGCTCTCTTAGCTCTAACATATTTCATGGAGAGCGACCAGAAATAATCGCACTACTAGCAAATCAACCCAAAGCGATCGCTATTGCTCAAGCTTTTGGCACACCAAAAATTATTCGAGAGTTGAAGCTTAGTAAAAAAGCTGTAAATACTGACTTGCCAGAAATTGAGCTAAGACAAGATCGAGTTTTTTATCAAGATGAAGAGATTGGTAAAATTCAGATTTTGTATAAATCGCCGATCCCTGGTGAACTACAAGCTAGATTGGCTATAGAAAGCGCTATAGATCGATTTTTGGAATATTTGCAGAAAGTCTATCAGATTGTCGTTTTAGAAGAGAGCGATCGCCATGTACGGGTATTTATCCCAAATAAGGAGATTCCAAACTTTAAAACACTTTGGCAAAAATTTCTTGAAGATGTTGCTTTCTCAACTTTTGGCAAAGAACAGTTAGCTGGGCTAGTCCAGACATTTATTGTCATGCTCAATGCGATTACGCTTTCTGGGCGTGGGTTTAGCACTCTTGATGTGCCAATTCTGACCAGAGATCAGGCTAATGTGTTAGCGGCTTGGTATTTTGCAGTAGCTAGAGATGTTGAAGGTCGCCAAATAAAGCGACAGAGACAAATTGACGCTCTTGGAAAAGAATTAGATAAACCTGACTTGGCAGAAAAAGATGTCAAGTCTAAATCTAAGGAACTGCAAGATAAACATGCTATGCAGGATAAGGAAGCTAAAAAATATCAAGAATATTTTCAAAAAGGTTTTGATAAATCTCTGAAAGAACAGGCTTCTGCATGGCAAGAGTTAGGCGTAATCCGAAAGGAGCTAGAGAAAACGGGTCTAACTAAAGCTCAAAAAAACAAGTTGCAAAAACAGCAGGACAACCTCAAAAGTAAAGTTGTCTTTTCTCATGAATCGGTACAACAAAAGATTTCTTTGTTGGCTGAATCTAGAGGCGATCCATTTGTATTTTTACAATTGAATCAATCTCAAGACTTAGAGAAATTTAGAAAAATTGAGGTGATCGCAAAAAGTTTCTCGAAAGTGGCAACCGATCAAATTAATGCGACTCGTGGCGATATTTTTACTCAGTGCATTTCTGAAATGTATCGCCTTTTAGAAACAGAGACTTTTGATCCTTTGCCAGAGCCGTTACTTAGTGAAGAAATAATTCTTCCTGAGTGGCGATCGGCTGGTGATGATAGCAAGGAGTTTTGTTATTCCTGCGGTGTGGCGATCAATGCAAAAACTGCAAAATGGCAAGTTCTCCGATTTATGTTTGAGCGACCTTCACAACGCCGCCAATCATCTTCAGGAGAAGGAAGACCACATATTTGTACTTCCTGCTCTGCGCTTGCTTTTGCATCTCCGCTAAAAGTAACTGATGAAAGTATCATTCTGAAGCTGACATCAGTTAAGGGTGATAGAGATTCAGTCTCGATTAAAGACTATGTGCGGATGCTCACTAATAAAGAAATGCACCTTAGCGGGGGGCGTTATCTAGTCTTAGCATCCGATCGCACAGGTGGAGGAGATATAGCCGCCCAAAAGCTAGGACAAGTGCAGTATGCAATGGCAAAAGTCGCTTCGATTTTTCCAGTCGAGGTATTGACGGACTTTGACTTCTCGTTAGTTGTCCAAAGTAGCCAAGCTATTGACTTGAAAAGTCGGCATTTGCTCTTTATCAAAGGAATGATGGAAGGCTACAGCCAAAACATTATTATCTCTGGTAAAGATATCAATATGACTTTAGGCGATGTAGTTCGCTATGTCGATCAAGACTTGCCAATTCTTGCAGAGTACACGCTAACAAAGATTGCTGTTCTCTATGGGCAACTAGAACTTGAAAAAGTTCGTGAAGCCTATTGGTTGCAGATTCAAAAAGATTTACAAGCTATAGGAGTTTCTATGGAATCAGAACATGAATTACCAAAACGGGCTAGGTTATATCGAGATGTCGCCGCTCTCACTGGTTTAACCTATGCTTTTGCTCAGTCATTAGAAAATACAGCTAAAAAACTGATGAAAACTGATGAAGATGCTGAGCGAGAAGTTAAAAAGTTGATTGAAAAAGTTGATGATGCTGTAGCTTTTGGTTACTATGCAACCCTCGGAGATGGGAATAAAACAAGAGTTGAGGCAAGACTTTGGAAGAATCCCGATAATTACTTCGTTTATGGACAAACTAAGGATTTGCTAAATCTTTTGGAGATCACAGATCGGGAAAAGAAAGATGAATCTGGAAAAGTCTGGTTGGATCTTTATGCTGACGACTTGTTGCAAGTGTATCAGTATTTCTCATCTAAAAAAGACTATGAGCAGGATAAAGATTGGAAAAATTTGACTTATAACCTTGAATTGTCACTTTACACAAGATTCCCTGAACTCGTTCGCAAACTTAAAACCAAAGGAGATAAATAATGGCTACTGGATTACCTGCTACTGATGCTCAAAACCCTCGGATGCACTTTGATATTTACGCTATTTTGGAAGGCTCACAAGAGCTTTATCTTGGACATGAAGTGCAAGTCAACATCAATCTCGTGGAAGTTGTAAAACTTAGTACAATCGATGGAAAATCTATTGAAAAGTGCTACATTTCACCAACTAAACGTAGAGGTGTTGAACGCCGAAGCTTGATTTGGTCGCCTGTCAAGAGTGGTACTTTGTTGGGTGACAAGCTGAAATGTGGCATCCCCGAAACTTGCGCTCAACCTGAATGTCCTATCTGTTCAACATTTGGCGGTTTGATTGCAGGGAAGAAAACACTAATCGGGCGAGTAACTCATAGCGGCGGCGTTGCTGTTCAAGAGCTTTATCCTGTAGACAAACAGAGAGCAATGCACCCAGCCAGATTGGTCAATCAAAAAGAAGAAACACCAATTCCATTCAAGCGCCAATACAATCAACCAGGGTTACTTTATCCTGTTTACAATCATGCTCTAAGCATTACTGAAAAAGAATTTGCGGCTGTTGCCTATGCTTTTCTAGATTCACTGGCGCGGATTGGTTCAGGAAATCCTAAAGGGGTTTCACTTGCAGAAGATTCTTATAACAAGCCCTTGCTAGTGTTTGATCGCTATCTTGTCCCTAGAGGTAAACGCCCAATTATTTCCCCATCTGTTACCAATGCAGCAGATGCGATCGCTGATTTTCAGCGTTTAGCACACACCCCAACCGCAAATACAGATCACATTTCCGAATCACTTTTTGATCGCTGGATTGGTGATTTAGCTTTGGAAAAACTACAAGAATATGCTGGCGACTTTGTAAATCGAGTTTTACAGGCATCTTAACTATGTACTGCCTAGAATTTACGATTAAACCAACGGCGGCGATGACATTTCGCATCTTGCCAGGTTCAATTCTCAACATTGCGACTTATCCGTTTGTACCCCCAACCACTTTGTCGGGATACTTACGCAGATTAGCAATGTTGAGCGCAGGGCAGGAACTCCCAGAAACTAAGGTCAACAACGAAAATCCACCCGTTTATGCTTTGCCATCTAAATATCTGAGTTTAGGTGCTTATCCCAAACTTGACGCATGGAGGGGCATTCATCGCACCTATCGCAAGGGTATGAGAAGCTTTAACCATGATGACTTCTCTAAACTCTATGTTGATGGTAAAGGTGAAGATTTTCAACTGCATACTTGGGAATACCTAATCGTTGATGAACTTGTGGGTTATGTTGCTGCCGAATCTTTGGAAGGATTAGAACACTTTCAGGATCTTGTTGGATATGGTTGCAAAATCGGAAAAGAAGGATATGCGTATATTACTGATATTTCAGATCAGCCAATTCAATTAGAGTTAGTGACGACTGCGGCGCATCCTTCCACGCTTTTACCGATGGAAGCTTTGCTAAATAGCAATCAATTTGTCGGTGGATGCGATATCTATAATCTCTATCGCTATGAGTGGGAAAACGGCGATCGCTCTTTACCATTTGGCGATGGTTTTCTAGACAGTGAGCCAACACCAGTTAAAGGCTTTACCCCTTTTGTCTGTGCCTATTTCCCTAAGCCACCTAAGCCAGACGATCCACTACCAATGCTTGATTACTACACCAATGGCGAAATTTATATTCCTGCATCTCTTGTCAATCTTTTAAGAGAGGAAACCTATGTCTGAAACTAAAAGTAAACGTTCTTATAACTTTGGCAGGTTATTTTTCCCAGATTTCCCTAGACGTGCCATACCAACAGAGGTTAGATTACAGCCCCTAGGCAACCATGTTGGCAATGTAGTTAAACTTGTGCGCTTATGGAATTGGGAATCAGAAAGATTTGCATATGATCGCGAAAATGCGATCAAGAGAGTTAAAACATCTGCGGAGATTCACGACTTAGGCAAACCACAAAAATTTGCAATTCAATCAAATACAGATAAATTTAAAGAGTATATTTACTCTTTTCGTGGTCATCGATTTCTCGCTGATAGCAAAGATTTATGGGCGAAGACATTAGCGATCGGACATCATGATTTTTCAGTTCATGACATTTGCCGAGATGCTTACACGCTCAAAAAAGATCCTCAATATGCAGAGATTCTGGCTAGAGAGCCTTTAGCCTATGCGATCGAGCTTTATATCTTGGAGATGTGCGATCAGATTGAGGCTGAGTTAGCCTGTCGTGTGCTTGATGATGCACATCAAGGCGAGTCTCGTACATTCATGGATTACACGATCTCTAAAAGTGACACTGAGCAGGATGTCTATTACATTGATTCTTGGGCTTTCGCTACAGAATGGGAACAAGATGGTATTGAGCTAACTTTTCAATACTGGTCGATGCAACCTTCTGAAGAAAATAAAAAGCTGTTGCAAGAATGTATTGACAAACAAAAAGAAAATAAGTTAGGAGAAACGTTAGATCGTTGTGTCAAAGCGTGGTGGCATTCTGAAGAAGGCGAATCCGCAAAAATTCTCAAACGAAACATAACTCTCAAGCCTTATCCATCTACAAAAACATCAAATCGAAATCCTTGGACTGCACAATCCTTTTATGATCAAGTAGCTGGGTTTTCACCTAACCTCATGCAAGAGCAAATGTTTGACGCTATCTATGGCGATCAACATCCCGCAATTCTTTTGAAAGCTCCAACTGGATCGGGCAAAACTGAAACAGTCTTATTTCCTGCTTTAGCTTCAGGCTATCGGCTATTTTTACCTTTACCAACTCGCAGTCTTTTAGAAGACCAAAAAGAGCGCATTGAAAAATACATCAAGACTTTTTCGAGATTACTCAGAAATCAAGGTAGAGAGTTTTCGCTTGTAGTCGATACAGGTTCGCAAATGTATCGCTATATTTATCAAAATGGAGAACAGGTAAGGCGAAACATTAATCCTAGAAGACATCTTTACAAAGGTGATGTCATTCTCACGACTTTAGACAAATTCTTGTATCGCTACTTTGCCTTTGGCGACAAGCAAAAATCTTTTGTCTTTCCCTTGAGAATCCATCAAGATAAAACTCTGATTTGCTTTGACGAATCCCATAGTTATGATGAAGTTGCATTTACCAACTTCTCTAGCTTGGTAAAATCACTCTACGAAGCAGGGCGATCGCTTGTTTTGATGACCGCAACCATGCCCGAAGAGTTATCAAAGCAACTAGATTATCTAGAAACTTTTGACTACATTAATCATCCCGAACTAAACAAATATCACCGAGAGCGTGATTTTGAATGGTATAGTAACGTATCGCGTGACAAAGAAAATCTTGAGGATTTTCAAAACAATTTCACTCAAATCATTCTCAATGAGTGGAAAGCAAAACCTAATCGCCGTATTCTTGCAGTTGTTGAAACAGTTAGAGATGCAGTTGCTATCTATAAGCAATTAAAAGAGAGTCTAGATGTTAAATCAACAGATGATAGATTCTTGTTTCTCTATCATGGTCGCATAGCCGATCAACTCAGACCAGAGCTATACAAACAAATCAAGCAGAGAGATGATCTTGGACAGCCTTATATTTTAGTCACTACCAGTGCGATCGAAGTTGGCTGCGATCTAAATTCTGAAGTTCTAATCTCTGAGATTTGCCCTCCTGAAAATTTGATTCAGAGAGCGGGACGCTGTAATCGTAAAGGCAATATAAAAGATGCAAAAGTTATCTTAGTCGGTGACAAAATTCAAGATTTTGCGAATAGTCTCGATGATGACGGCTGGACAAATTATGCAGAGACGCTAGTTAACTTGACTAACTTCGACTCTAAACAAATCTCTGAATGTATCTCACGCTCCGAACATATTGATGATTACCGAGTTGTTGAATTATTCTCAATGCTTCATGAATACGTTTATGGTGCTGACCTAACTTGTCAACCAATCCATGAAAAAGGACTTGTCATTACTAGAAGTTGGACACCATCTGCAACATTAATTTATAAAAATGATGAATTCGTTGATAATCATGGGAATAAATCTTTTCCAAAAGTTACAGTTCCTTTAGATCGACTCCTTCAACGTGACGATAATCAATTTGCAAATACTCATGTTTATGAGCGCTACTATGATGTTGAAACAACGCACTGGGTGCTAAGACCGCTTAGATTTGGTTCTGCTTATGCTAAAGACATTATCATCGAAATGGCTCCCAATAATGATGGAGCAGGTATGTATGACGGGAAAGACGAATACAACTATGATCAAGAGCTAGGCTTTGTAAATTTACCAGGTGTATTTATCAAGCTGAGAGCTAAAGGCTTTGAAGAAAAGCTACTTTGTCAACATGAAGAAAAGAAAGTGATCATCTCTTACACAAAAGCGCTAGATAAGGAGGATAAACAACTATGACTATTCAAGAACTATGCGATCGCCTCTCCCAATTTCCACCCGACACACCAGTTGTCATTAGTGGCTATGAAGGAGGGGTTAACGATGTCACAATCATTGAAAGCCTAGAAATCCAACTAAACATAAATACAGAATCTTTTTATGGCGCTCATAGTACATATCTTAGTATGGATTCAGACAAACAAATTGTGACATCTATTTATCTAGGCGGTGAAAACCACAACCATGTAGAGCCAGAAATGGAGGAAATTTCACCAGAGGAATTGAAAGCGAAATTGGCAAAACTTAGAGATCGCGTGAAAAATATTTAAGAAACATGATCTATGAAAAAGATTTTAAATTCAGAAGAAAGCTATAGCCTCGGCAGCTTTTTTGAGCTAAAGATTGAAGCCCAAGACCTTGCAAAAGAATTTGGCTATAGCTTTGAGCGTAAATGGTTGAACCTTCCACAATATAGAGGTGAACTAGATCGCAGCCCCCAAACCCAAGAACGCATCGAAGAAATGTTGCCCCATGTCAGCCTTACCAGCGATCGCGCAAAACGAGAAATTTTAGTTTCTCCCATCATGAGAGACTTGATTTACTACACCAAAGCCAACGTGAGAATTGAGTATCCAATCCAATCCACAGAACAGTTACAAGTAGTTTTAGACTATTTCATCAAATCTTATCAATGTATCGTTGTTACCTTTGCCAAAGGCGCAGACACTGATTTTGGTATGACAGAACTAATTGCCTCACTCATGGCTCTTGATCGCTGGTTAGAAGATCCACCGCAAACAAATCTCATCGGAGCCATCACAACTGGTAGAACTTGGGAATTTGCCAGACTAAACCGCCAATCCAAACACATTGAACAAGGTTTAAAAGTTTATGATACTCTGAGAAATTTTGATGTTTTGATGCGAATTTTAATACAGGCAACAACAACCAAAAACCAACCCAATTTAAAACAGGAGGAAAATGATGACGACTAAAATCTTAAATCCCGATGAAACCTATACCTTTAGCAAATATTTTGAGCTAAAGATTGAAGCTAAGGATCTCGCTAAAGAGTTTGGATTTAGTTTTGAACGAAAGCGATTGAATTTACCTCAATATGCAGGTGAATTGGATCGCGTTGAACAAACCCAAAGCCGAATTGATGAGATTTTGCCCTATGTCAGTTTAACTAACGAATCAGCCCGCCGAGAATGGTTGGTGTCTCCTGTTTTGAGAGATCTAATCTATTACACAAAGGTTGAGATTAGAATTGAATACCCCATTAAAGTATCTAAATATTTACAGGGCAATCTTGATTATTTTTTGGAATCGTCTAACCAAATTTTGATTGTTGAAGCAAAAAAAGCAGATCTTGAATTTGGGATGACTCAATTAGTATCTCAACTGGTCACTTTGGATCAATGGCAAGAAGATCCTAAACAAACTTATTTCATTGGTGCTGTTACCACTGGAGTTATTTGGCAATTTGCTTACTTGCATCGACAGTCAAAGCATATTGAACAAGGTTTAGAGGCTTATCGTGTACCTGATGATTTGGATAGCTTAATGCGGATTCTCGTACAAGCTGTCAATGTTAATTGAACTTAGTTAGGTGATCGAAGCATTGATCGGTGAAGGTCAGACAAATTTAAAATAAATACAGGAGGAGAAATGATTTACTTAATTCGCGATCGCGCCACCAGAGAACAAATTGATGAAATGCTGCAAGAACTTGGTGAATATATCAAGTTAGCCGTCGATATTGAACGCGGAATTTTAGCAGGAGGTGGTGAATTTCATGCTGACTGCGAGAGTGTTCTACTAGAAGATGGTAGTGAACAACAAAATATTTGGGGAGCCGATTGGTATCCAGATGTTCAAGAAGTAACCTATGAATCTCTAATTAATATTCGTCCTAAACAGGGCAATAGGACACTAGAGGTTCTAATTCCAGACATTCGTGTAAAAATTGAAGAGATTGCCAAAAAACTATTGAGTATCCTATGAAAGATTGGAATGCATTAAAAGAAAGATATTTAAGTGATTTACTCCCTAATCGCTTAGGTGGACTATCAGCAAATCTAGCTCGAATCAAAACTTTGACAGGTAAGGCAATCAGTCAAAATACTATTGAGTATTTGATCAGAGAAAGTAAGTTTTTCATTGAATGGACAGCAATGGATGCGGATATTGATATAACAGTTGAACTAGTGGAATTGCAGATTCAGCTTGCACTGTGGCAATTACGCTGGACAAAAATCTGGGCAGATCCAGCACAACGGATGGAAGTTGCGGCACAAGCACAGATTTGGTCCGATCGCATTTTAGAGCGATCGGGGCTTTTGGACTAGCGACCAAAACCTCTTTTCTTCTTTTGCGGCTTGAACTTACTACGCTTTGTGACACCATCAGCAATCATCATAGAGATCACCCGTTTCTTTTGATATTGCTGAATCCGCTTAGCTAAAGGATGGTTAGGATCGACCTTGAGATGGGTTATAGAAGTCATCATTAACTCTTTCTCAGAATCGACCTCATGTTCAATCCCACAGAGAAGTCCAGCTATATCTCCCATATAGAAAATTCTTTCAACTTGAAAAGTGCCATGAGTATCTTCTAGCCTGCTTCCTTGCTCTTGCAAATTCAAGAGTCCATATTCGTTAAAGCGAACTGCGATCGGTAGATTGGCTTCTAGATCTCGCAAAAGCTCACGCGCTACTGTTGGACCGTCAATGGTCGAAGAGTTAAGCAAATCCTCGGTTATGTTTTTTACTTTTTCTATGTCATCCATGATAATTGGTGATTATTTTCTTAGACTAGTTACCAAAACCTCTTTTGTTTCTTTTAGGTTTTGCCGCCGATCGCTTTGTACCACTATTTGCGATCGCGATCGTTAATACACGTTTTTTCTGATATTGCTTAATTCGCGCCGCCAAAGGATGCGTAGAATCGACCTTAAGATGAGTTATGGATATAACCTCTATTCCAAATTCCTTATCCTCATCTTCGTACTCCTCCCCATCTTCAGATTCCAGTTCGTGTCGAATCGCAAACATAATCCCACCCATATCACCCGTATACACAATTTCATCAACATGAAAAATACCATCCTTATTTCTCATTCGACTGCCTTGTTCATACAAACTCCTGAGACCATGTATGTTAAACCGCACAGCGATCGGTAGATTAACTTCGAGATCCCGCAAAAGCGATCGCGTTTCTGTAGGATCGTCAATTGTCGATGCTGTAAGCAAATTTTCAGTTGCGGCTTTAGCTTTGTCTATTTCTAAATTCATAGTCGTGATTGGTGATTAGTGATTAGTGATTGGGTTAGCTACCAAAACCTCTCTTTTTCTTTTGCGGCTTGAACTTACTACGCCTTTTGCCAATATCAGCGATCGCCATAGATGCCATCCGATTCTTCTGATATCGTTTAATCTGCTCAGCCAAAGGATGTGACGGATCGATCTTGAGATGGGTTATAGAAGTCATCAGTAGCTCTTTGCCAGAGTCAGCATCCAGTTGACACTCAATAGCACAGAGAATTCCACCCATATCTCCCATGTACAGAACACTGTCAACCTGAAGAACATCATCACTATTCTCTATGTATCTACCCTGTTCTCGCAAACTGTTGATCCCATGTGCATTAAGTCGAACTGAGATCGGAAGATTTGCTTCTATATTCTGTAAAAGCTCACGAGTTTCCACTGGGTCATCAATTGTTGATGTTCTCAGTAACTGCTCAGTTTGATCTTTTATTTCGTTTATTGTCTCAATTGTTGTCTCATCCATAGTTGTTAGCCTAAAAAATCATGCCTCATAGTTTAGTTGTTAATTTTATGCCGAAAACGCCGATTTATCCTGAATTTTTGACGGGGCGGCATATCCATGCGCTTTTTTTAACATTGGTCAGTTCGGTAGACAAAGAATTAGGCGATCGCCTGCATGGTGAAAAAGCGAATAAAGGGTTTGGGTTGAGTCCGATTGTGGTGGTGGATGGGAGTAAACCTAAGCTGAAAATGAGATCGGCAAATTACGAATTACGAATTACGAATTATCAATCACTTATCCCACCTTCATCCCCATGCTGGTGGCGTATTGCCCTTTTAGATGAGGTTCTATTTAGTAAACTCACAGGACTTTGGCTCAATCTCAATCCCGATCGCGCATTTCATCTCGGTTCAGCGGATCTCTATATCACCAGCATTCTCGGCACACCACAATCTAGTCAGCCTTGGTCAAACTTTGCTACTTATCAACAAATTTACGATCGCGCTTCTGACACTGAGCGTAATATTACCTTTCACCTCGCTACACCCACCGCATTCCGTCAAGGTAAATACGACTCGCCATTGCCAACTCGCGACAATGTATTTAAAAGTCTATGCGATCGCTGGAATACCTATTGCGAAATCCCAATCAATCCCGAAATCATCGAATATATCTTTCCTAGCCGTTTTGAGATTAAAACAGAAGTAGTCAAAAACTATGACACCCATAGTTTTATCGGTTGTGTTGGCGAAATTGGCTATCGGATTCTCGGTGATGCTTCACCAGAGACAATCAAACAAATAAATGCTCTAGCAGATTTTGCTATGTTTTCGGGAATTGGGCGCAAAACCACAATGGGGATGGGAATGACGAGGCGAGTATAAATTACGAACTACGAATTACGAATTATAAATTACGAATACCATTATGGAACCAATTCCCATCGCGGCTCTGAATCAATATGCCTATTGCCCTCATCGATGCTGGCGGATGTTTTGTGCAGGGGAATTTGTGGAAAATCATTTCACAATTGAGGGGACGGATTTACATCAACGAGTGCATACAGTTGGCGAAAATCAACGGGAGGAGACATGGCAAATCAGGGCGATCTGGCTGAAGTCGGAACAATATGGCTTGATCGGTAAATCTGATTTGATTGAAGAAGTTGATGGCAATCTCTATCCCATTGAATACAAACGCGGACATAAAGGCGAATGGGATAACGACGCGATGCAAGTTGTGGCTCAAGCGCTTTGTTTAGAAGAGATGACGGGTAAATCTATTACTAAAGGCTATGTCTATTACGCTCAAACTCACCAACGACAAGAGATTGATATTTCATCTGAGTTGCGAGATGAGGCGATCGCAATGATTACCGAAATCTCGCAAATGATGGAAACTGGCAAAATGCCACCTGCGGTATATAGCGATCGGTGTAAAGGTTGCAGCCTATTTACTCAATGTGTACCGATGGCAAAGGAAAAGGTTAGTAAATATAAGGAAGGAGCTTAAAAGCAATGGGAACGGTTTATGTAAGTCAGGATGACTCGTTTATTGGCAAGACCGATGAACGCTTAACGGTAAAGGCAGAGAAAAAACAAATCCTAGATGTACCATTGATCAAAATTGATGGATTAGTCATCCTTGGTCGTGCCACAATTTCTCCTGCGGCGGTAATAGAACTGTTGGAGCGCAAAATCCCGATGTCTTTTATGACAGGAACAGGTCGCTTTCTCGGTCGTTTAGAACCTGAGCTTACTAAGAATATTTTTGTAAGGCGATCGCAGTGGGAAGCAGCAGGAGAAACACCGAAGGCGATCCATATGGTGCAAGCCTTTGTGCGCGGTAAGTTGAAAAATTATCGTGGGTCATTAATGCGGCATCTGCGGGATTATCCTGATAATGACTTACAGAAGGCGATTGATGCTCTCGAACGGGCGATCGATTCGTTGGCGGCGATTCAGGCGATCGCAAGTTTGCGGGGTGTGGAGGGGCATGGCAGTGCTGTCTATTGGCAAGCTTTCCCAAAATTAATTCGCGCCGATGGTTTTAGCTTTACGACTCGCAACCGCCGCCCACCAACTGATCCTGTGAATGCGATGTTGAGTTTTGGCTATTCCCTATTACGTCACGATGTTCAGGGGGCGCTAAATATTGTCGGTTTCGATCCCTATCTTGGCTATTTGCATATGGAGCGCTATGGTCGCCCCAGTCTTGCCCTTGACCTGATGGAGGAGTTTCGCCCCTTGATTGTCGATGCGATCGTGTTGTCAGCAATTAACCGTAAGGCGATCGCGCCCAAGGATTTTACTTCTGAACCTTTGAGCAAGGCGATTTCTCTATCTAATGAGGCAAGAAGAGTATTTTTAACGCTTTACGAGCAGAAAAAACAGTCAGAATTTAAGCATCCTGTAATGGGGCGTAAATGTACTTATCAGGAGGCTTTTGAGCTTCAGGCAAGACTGTTGGCTAAGTATTTGATGGATGAGACGGATAAGTATCCTCCTTTGGTGATGAAGTAAATAATTACGAATTACGAATTACGAAGTCGCAATTCATAATTCGTAATTCGTAATTCGTAATTTCCAATATTTTACAAATGCTTTAAAAAATGTTTCTAGTCATCTCCTACGATATCTCCGAAGATAAACGCCGTACTAAAATCCATAAGATTCTCAAATCCTATGGGCAATGGATGCAGTTTAGTGTGTTTGAGTGTGAGCTTACGGATGCTCAATATGCCAAATTGCGATCGCGTTTGAGTAAGTTGATTAAGCCTGATGAGGATAGTATTCGCTTTTACTTTCTTTGCGGATGCTGTCAGCCTAAAATAGAACGTATTGGTGGTGAGAAACTTCTAGATACGACTATCTTTTTTGCTTGATTTTGGTTCATGGGTTGCGCGGGAGTTCGGGTGTATTTTTGAGTGCTATGAGTTTTGGTAGGTTAGAAGTATTTGCTGGTATATACTTGGGTGCGATTGAGATGGGTTTTCGTTTCGCGCAAGTGTTGAATGTGTTGGTATGTCTAGCTTTCATGTGTTTGCTACAAGTTCTGCGATCGCGTGATCATGACAAAATCTGCTATAATTCTCATGGTTCGCGCAAATGTACCTTGAAAACCAAATATGTTATACTTCTCAAGCGCGGGTGATTCAAAGCCTCTGAAACCCTTTTAGGGATTGAAACATTTTGCGGATCATAATTTCACCAACTCGCTAAAGTGATTCAAAGCCTCTGAAACCCTTTTAGGGATTGAAACATTTAGCTAGCCTCTCTGCATAGAAACAGGTGTAAGGATTCAAAGCCTCTGAAACCCTTTTAGGGATTGAAACACGACTTTGTTGGCATAGATGCGATTAATTTCGCCATGATTCAAAGCCTCTGAAACCCTTTTAGGGATTGAAACCACAAACCCTAAAAACGATGGCAAAAAGAAAAAAGAGATTCAAAGCCTCTGAAACCCTTTTAGGGATTGAAACGGGTCGTGCCAATGGGCAACAATTTGCTGGCGTGATGATTCAAAGCCTCTGAAACCCTTTTAGGGATTGAAACTGCTTTTTAGGTTGCTTAGTGGAGATCGTATTGAGATTCAAAGCCTCTGAAACCCTTTTAGGGATTGAAACAAATGAGTCTAGATCGCCAAACAGTGCAAGTGTTTGATTCAAAGCCTCTGAAACCCTTTTAGGGATTGAAACAAGTATCGCGGGTCAATCACTGCATAGCCAGCTTTTAGCGATTCAAAGCCTCTGAAACCCTTTTAGGGATTGAAACTCGAGTGATGACTTATCAAACGTGAATAGATTTAATGGATTCAAAGCCTCTGAAACCCTTTTAGGGATTGAAACTAGCTTCCAATCAGTCGATCGCTTAACCAGAAGTGATTCAAAGCCTCTGAAACCCTTTTAGGGATTGAAACTTAATTACAGGCTCAATGTTTTGCAGCTTGGATAGGGATTCAAAGCCTCTGAAACCCTTTTAGGGATTGAAACAGGGCATCTCGCCACATTAACAAATAGCTTTGATTGGATTCAAAGCCTCTGAAACCCTTTTAGGGATTGAAACAAGCCTATTTCCGTTGCCCCTGCCATAGAACCTGGATTCAAAGCCTCTGAAACCCTTTTAGGGATTGAAACCTAGTTGACAAGTTTACGAATTGCCCATGCACATAAGATTCAAAGCCTCTGAAACCCTTTTAGGGATTGAAACAGTAAAAGGTTCGCCGCCAGAAATAACAACATTAAGATTCAAAGCCTCTGAAACCCTTTTAGGGATTGAAACGATTTAAAACCGATCTTTGATGATATCAAGTTGATCGCCAAGATTCAAAGCCTCTGAAACCCTTTTAGGGATTGAAACAGTGCTAGCCCTGCAATTAGATCTGATTTGCCTCCCGATTCAAAGCCTCTGAAACCCTTTTAGGGATTGAAACGGCTTTTTCGCCCCAAACGCATTTATGCTCGACAGGATTCAAAGCCTCTGAAACCCTTTTAGGGATTGAAACTTTGAGTCTATTAGTATCTCTACTTTCAAGCCTTTGATTCAAAGCCTCTGAAACCCTTTTAGGGATTGAAACTAATATGGCATTAGCTCTGTGATAATGCCCATCTTGATTCAAAGCCTCTGAAACCCTTTTAGGGATTGAAACTACTAGGGTGTAGGCATCGAATTCTGTTGCGATGATGGGATTCAAAGCCTCTGAAACCCTTTTAGGGATTGAAACGAGTCGCAAAAACCACAAGGATCTCGTTTTGGTGTGATTCAAAGCCTCTGAAACCCTTTTAGGGATTGAAACTTGGTTGCTGAATGGTGATAATTCCTACCCTAAATTGATTCAAAGCCTCTGAAACCCTTTTAGGGATTGAAACGAAATCAATCCATCTGCGATCGCTAATACCTTCGTAAGATTCAAAGCCTCTGAAACCCTTTTAGGGATTGAAACGTGGTTGACAACAAGTCTATTTATCTTTTCTGTCTGATTCAAAGCCTCTGAAACCCTTTTAGGGATTGAAACGTTGATGAGTGGCGTGTACCAAAGGCGATACAGGGGATTCAAAGCCTCTGAAACCCTTTTAGGGATTGAAACAACTACTGGTAAAAGCTCTTGATAAACTTCTTCGGATTCAAAGCCTCTGAAACCCTTTTAGGGATTGAAACATATCGCCGCCTTGACCGTAAGGCACGATCGCAGCGATTCAAAGCCTCTGAAACCCTTTTAGGGATTGAAACCGAGAATGAATGGATGACGCTTGAGATGGCTTATGATTCAAAGCCTCTGAAACCCTTTTAGGGATTGAAACAAGTTTCCAGGGCTTCCCGTTTTTGTAGCTACGATGATTCAAAGCCTCTGAAACCCTTTTAGGGATTGAAACAAAACATTATCAACAGCTACCAATATCAGGCGGCGATTCAAAGCCTCTGAAACCCTTTTAGGGATTGAAACCTAGCGCTGAAATAACATCAATGGGTAACGCAGGAGGATTCAAAGCCTCTGAAACCCTTTTAGGGATTGAAACTTTCTCATTGCACTAGCTCCACTAACTCGCACTCGTAAGATTCAAAGCCTCTGAAACCCTTTTAGGGATTGAAACAAAGATCGCACTCAACGATTCAAGGTTGTAGATAAGATTCAAAGCCTCTGAAACCCTTTTAGGGATTGAAACAATGTGGGTAAGCATTGTATGAATGACTTAATATTGATTCAAAGCCTCTGAAACCCTTTTAGGGATTGAAACAACGATGCGGATTAATATTAATAGCGATCGCCCAAATGATTCAAAGCCTCTGAAACCCTTTTAGGGATTGAAACTTTGCGGCTAACCTTATTAGCGCAAGACTCAGCGGATTCAAAGCCTCTGAAACCCTTTTAGGGATTGAAACATTGGTTTTCTTGTTTGTTTTAGGGGCGCTAGCTTGATTCAAAGCCTCTGAAACCCTTTTAGGGATTGAAACTTTTGCGGTTTTAGTTTTTGTTGTTCCTCTTTTTGATTCAAAGCCTCTGAAACCCTTTTAGGGATTGAAACCAAAGACAAGCAAGTTAAAATTATTGATTGCAAGCGATTCAAAGCCTCTGAAACCCTTTTAGGGATTGAAACCAAACCGAACCCGAATATCGATGGCTTACTTACCAGATTCAAAGCCTCTGAAACCCTTTTAGGGATTGAAACTTCTCTGTGTCTGGCTCCAGCCGTGGGGCTTTTGCGATTCAAAGCCTCTGAAACCCTTTTAGGGATTGAAACAGTGCATCTAAGAATTTTGACAAGCGCGGTACATGATTCAAAGCCTCTGAAACCCTTTTAGGGATTGAAACGGATCATGAGATAGCCTCTTTATACAAATAATCAGATTCAAAGCCTCTGAAACCCTTTTAGGGATTGAAACATTGCAGGGCAAATCAAGGCGCTAGAAGATGAGATGATTCAAAGCCTCTGAAACCCTTTTAGGGATTGAAACGTTGATGAGTGGCGTGTACCAAAGGCGATACAGGGGCGATTCAAAGCCTCTGAAACCCTTTTAGGGATTGAAACAATCAAGCTTTGGCAGTAGCAGGGCTATGTAGACAAGATTCAAAGCCTCTGAAACCCTTTTAGGGATTGAAACAGGAATATAGTCAACCACAATTTTCCCTGAATCAGGATTCAAAGCCTCTGAAACCCTTTTAGGGATTGAAACCCCTTGATTCTTGCCTTAGCCCCCATGCGTAGCCGATTCAAAGCCTCTGAAACCCTTTTAGGGATTGAAACGGTAGATAAAAAAACTGTCCCATTCACTATTGAAGATTGGGCTAGATTCAAAGCCTCTGAAACCCTTTTAGGGATTGAAACGAAGTCAAAAAAATCAGAAGCTTCTAGCCCCCAAAGATTCAAAGCCTCTGAAACCCTTTTAGGGATTGAAACGACACCGATGAGATGGGCGCTTTGTGGCTTGTCGCGATTCAAAGCCTCTGAAACCCTTTTAGGGATTGAAACAACCCGTTCCAGACTGCCAATCATCAAGGATATTTGATTCAAAGCCTCTGAAACCCTTTTAGGGATTGAAACAATCGTCGCAAAGTAGCGGCGCGATTGACGAGACAGGATTCAAAGCCTCTGAAACCCTTTTAGGGATTGAAACATGGGGCTAAATGATGGTGATGGAGATCGGGCGCGTGGGATTCAAAGCCTCTGAAACCCTTTTAGGGATTGAAACCGTTATCAGTCCGTACTCAATATTATAGCCATTTAGATTCAAAGCCTCTGAAACCCTTTTAGGGATTGAAACGTAGAGACTGAGATTGACGATGAAAATGATGACAGCGATTCAAAGCCTCTGAAACCCTTTTAGGGATTGAAACAAGAGCATCAGTAAATCAGAATTTACGATTACCTTTGATTCAAAGCCTCTGAAACCCTTTTAGGGATTGAAACCTGTTAATCCTCGCGCCCAATTGCGTATCTACTCTGATTCAAAGCCTCTGAAACCCTTTTAGGGATTGAAACTTTGCGGTTGTAATTGATTGCTTTTACACCGTTGCGATCGGATTCAAAGCCTCTGAAACCCTTTTAGGGATTGAAACAACCATAACTGTATATCCCAAGCGATCGCTAGGGGGATTCAAAGCCTCTGAAACCCTTTTAGGGATTGAAACCGATTCCTACCTCTTGAATTATGCCTTCACTCCCGATTCAAAGCCTCTGAAACCCTTTTAGGGATTGAAACTTCTCCTATCAAAAGGAGCATAGAAGCGCTTGATAGATTCAAAGCCTCTGAAACCCTTTTAGGGATTGAAACGCATCTAAGACCAAAGCCAAAAACCATACTAGCGTAACTGGATTCAAAGCCTCTGAAACCCTTTTAGGGATTGAAACCGAGCAGTTAGCCACGACATATCAGCCCCTTGAGGATTCAAAGCCTCTGAAACCCTTTTAGGGATTGAAACGCCCCAAAATACCGAATACCAAGCAGATCGGGAAGATTCAAAGCCTCTGAAACCCTTTTAGGGATTGAAACATTTGATGGATTTGGGATTATCTGGATCGTTGTAATGATTCAAAGCCTCTGAAACCCTTTTAGGGATTGAAACTGGAACTTGGGTAGTTGCGCGACCTCAATTAGAGGATTCAAAGCCTCTGAAACCCTTTTAGGGATTGAAACAATCGTAATCACGATAGTATCCGCAAAAACAGGCCCGATTCAAAGCCTCTGAAACCCTTTTAGGGATTGAAACGAGAGTAGAGAGGGCAGAAAGTAGGCTAAAATTAAGGATTCAAAGCCTCTGAAACCCTTTTAGGGATTGAAACACACTGTTACATTCCCATTATAGCTGTAACAGTGTAAGATTCAAAGCCTCTGAAACCCTTTTAGGGATTGAAACGCAGCGGCGGTATCGCTCAAAACCTCACTATCTAAGATTCAAAGCCTCTGAAACCCTTTTAGGGATTGAAACCAAATAGGCGGGTTAAAGTGTCTGCGCTTAAATGTATAACAGGATTCAAAGCCTCTGAAACCCTTTTAGGGATTGAAACCAAGAGATGGAAGCGAGCTTTGAGACATTTGAGGGGCAGTTGATTCAAAGCCTCTGAAACCCTTTTAGGGATTGAAACCATACCAGATGACTTTGACCTCATAGCCTAGCTTGATTCAAAGCCTCTGAAACCCTTTTAGGGATTGAAACACAGATAATTAGTAACCTTACGTTGTAACGATGTAGATTCAAAGCCTCTGAAACCCTTTTAGGGATTGAAACACAGCTTTGATGTAGCGCTGCTCTAAGTCAATGCGATTCAAAGCCTCTGAAACCCTTTTAGGGATTGAAACGATTTTAAGCTTGACGGCGGCGGGCCAATGTACTGATTCAAAGCCTCTGAAACCCTTTTAGGGATTGAAACGACGAGAGTGTGACCTTTACAGGTGCGGCTTCTACTGATTCAAAGCCTCTGAAACCCTTTTAGGGATTGAAACACTACTCATTAAGTCAATGCCCTTGATAAAATCAGATTCAAAGCCTCTGAAACCCTTTTAGGGATTGAAACAAGGCGATCGCAAAAACTGACACTGCTATTAATTGGGGATTCAAAGCCTCTGAAACCCTTTTAGGGATTGAAACGTCGTCAATCAAATTGAATGAATCGGACTCATTCAGATTCAAAGCCTCTGAAACCCTTTTAGGGATTGAAACAGGCAAGACAGAACGTGAAACCTTTGATTTATCTGATTCAAAGCCTCTGAAACCCTTTTAGGGATTGAAACGCAGTTTCCATCGTGTTACTTTCTCCTTTGTTTACTGATTCAAAGCCTCTGAAACCCTTTTAGGGATTGAAACGATGCAGCTTTACCGCAAATTAGGCATGAGTTTTGATGGGATTCAAAGCCTCTGAAACCCTTTTAGGGATTGAAACATTTTGTGGTTAACATGAGTTAAGATTAGTTATCGGATTCAAAGCCTCTGAAACCCTTTTAGGGATTGAAACCAAATAGGCGGGTTAAAGTGTCTGCGCTTAAATGGATTCAAAGCCTCTGAAACCCTTTTAGGGATTGAAACACAGAAAAGCGTCATCTTCTAAATGGATTAGCCAGATTCAAAGCCTCTGAAACCCTTTTAGGGATTGAAACAAGCTAAATACACGATCGCGGTATCAGGTAGACGCGATTCAAAGCCTCTGAAACCCTTTTAGGGATTGAAACCACCTTTCTTAGGTTTACCTGCTGTATCCGCACCTGATTCAAAGCCTCTGAAACCCTTTTAGGGATTGAAACAAATCATCTTCACGAAAACCAATGCGCAGCCAATGATTCAAAGCCTCTGAAACCCTTTTAGGGATTGAAACCCCTATGGCGTTTCTCAAGAAACTATAGGTAAATTGATTCAAAGCCTCTGAAACCCTTTTAGGGATTGAAACAAATCATCGAGAAATTCAGATTTAAATACTTGAGCGATTCAAAGCCTCTGAAACCCTTTTAGGGATTGAAACCGATTTGCAAGTTGGTATGCTGCATTAATAATCAGATTCAAAGCCTCTGAAACCCTTTTAGGGATTGAAACAAGCACTATTTTTATGATGTTTTTTGAGTAACACGGATTCAAAGCCTCTGAAACCCTTTTAGGGATTGAAACAAGCACTATTTTTATGATGTGCGATAATTAAGCAAGATTCAAAGCCTCTGAAACCCTTTTAGGGATTGAAACAAGTCAGCGTTCCCCCTCGTTTCGCTTTTGTAGCTATAGATTCAAAGCCTCTGAAACCCTTTTAGGGATTGAAACACATCAATTCCTAGTGAAAGCGTCTTTGCTTGCGATTCAAAGCCTCTGAAACCCTTTTAGGGATTGAAACCTCACCCCTGGTAGACCGTGCCTTACTCCTCAAGGGGATTCAAAGCCTCTGAAACCCTTTTAGGGATTGAAACCTAGCCAAAATTGAGGAGTCTTTATAGCATCGTTGGATTCAAAGCCTCTGAAACCCTTTTAGGGATTGAAACTAATATTGGGCGATCGCTTCGTGCGCCTGTGTTTTGATTCAAAGCCTCTGAAACCCTTTTAGGGATTGAAACGAGTATTTGAGGGTGTTGGTATTACAGCGATCGCTGATTCAAAGCCTCTGAAACCCTTTTAGGGATTGAAACAGTTTAAAATATCGACAATTTTAGGCAATCCTGAGATTCAAAGCCTCTGAAACCCTTTTAGGGATTGAAACACGGATGTTTGGGGTAGACTCAAACCGCAGCTCAGGATTCAAAGCCTCTGAAACCCTTTTAGGGATTGAAACTTGTAAGGATTGTACTATTATGTAAACAGTTAAGAGATTCAAAGCCTCTGAAACCCTTTTAGGGATTGAAACAGATGGGAATGCAGGATCATACAGGATTTCATTAGATTCAAAGCCTCTGAAACCCTTTTAGGGATTGAAACAGCCTCAGTCATTCCTAGCGGTGGTGTTTTCATAAGATTCAAAGCCTCTGAAACCCTTTTAGGGATTGAAACCGATTAACTAATTTACCTATAGTTTCTTGAGAAACGGATTCAAAGCCTCTGAAACCCTTTTAGGGATTGAAACAATATATAAAATAAGTAAAAGCTATATAATTTGTAACAGCTGATTCAAAGCCTCTGAAACCCTTTTAGGGATTGAAACAAGAGCTGATTATCCCTGCTAGTAAATTTAAAGTGAGATTCAAAGCCTCTGAAACCCTTTTAGGGATTGAAACGTCAAAGGCTGGGACTAAGAAAGTGGATAAGCTTAAGATTCAAAGCCTCTGAAACCCTTTTAGGGATTGAAACACCGCCGCGCACATCGCCGCCGCAAAGTATCCCAATTCAAAGCCTCTGAAACCCTTTTAGGGATTGAAACTTTAGGGAACAACAATGGCTAAAACCTACAGCGAATTACTAGATTCAAAGCCTCTGAAACCCTTTTAGGGATTGAAACGATACTGAAGCAAATACAATTAAATTTGTGGAACTAAAAAGATTCAAAGCCTCTGAAACCCTTTTAGGGATTGAAACCAAAAGAAGGCGACAAAGTTAAGTTGATCAGATTTGGTGGATTCAAAGCCTCTGAAACCCTTTTAGGGATTGAAACAAAGGGATCAAACGAAGTTGAGTCGCTAAAATTCCGTAAGATTCAAAGCCTCTGAAACCCTTTTAGGGATTGAAACAACCCCATCCCTTCTCCAAAGCAAACAATTTTGTTGGATTCAAAGCCTCTGAAACCCTTTTAGGGATTGAAACGCTATGCCGGCAATCATACGATTGTACGCATCGTGATTCAAAGCCTCTGAAACCCTTTTAGGGATTGAAACATGTTGATTATATTCACTTAGTAAGTTGAGTTTATGATTCAAAGCCTCTGAAACCCTTTTAGGGATTGAAACTGATCGTGGATTTAGTTGATTATTAATGCAGCATACCAAGATTCAAAGCCTCTGAAACCCTTTTAGGGATTGAAACGTATATCCACTATCTCGCTAGGAGAAGTATCCACGATTCAAAGCCTCTGAAACCCTTTTAGGGATTGAAACGCGCTAACTACGTTTCCAGTCAGAGGATCGGTAAAGATTCAAAGCCTCTGAAACCCTTTTAGGGATTGAAACCGACAATGCCAGCCTTGAGAATGTCTCCCATCTCAGATTCAAAGCCTCTGAAACCCTTTTAGGGATTGAAACAAGAATGCTATTATTGTAATTGTGATCGCTCCTAAGATTCAAAGCCTCTGAAACCCTTTTAGGGATTGAAACAAGAACAATATAGGTGTAAGTAAACGTCTCGTAAAGATTCAAAGCCTCTGAAACCCTTTTAGGGATTGAAACCTTTTCGTATTCATGGTTTTCTCTCAAGTCTTGTAGATTCAAAGCCTCTGAAACCCTTTTAGGGATTGAAACAACATTCCCACAATCCCTTCTGGGGTGATAAAGACGATTCAAAGCCTCTGAAACCCTTTTAGGGATTGAAACTGAAATAAAAACAATTAAGGAAAATATTTAATATGGATTCAAAGCCTCTGAAACCCTTTTAGGGATTGAAACCAACTACACCTCCACCTGTCCTTAACAGCACGAGTGAGATTCAAAGCCTCTGAAACCCTTTTAGGGATTGAAACTTTTTTGGTGTAAAGCAAACCATTAGATCGCAAGGATTCAAAGCCTCTGAAACCCTTTTAGGGATTGAAACAACTCCAATCTGTTTATCTTGAGTATCAGATTTAGATTCAAAGCCTCTGAAACCCTTTTAGGGATTGAAACAAGTGATCGACTGATTGGAAGAGAAAATAGGGTAGATTCAAAGCCTCTGAAACCCTTTTAGGGATTGAAACGGATTTGGCGGCTAATTCGCGTTGTGCAATGAGTGGATTCAAAGCCTCTGAAACCCTTTTAGGGATTGAAACTAGAGCTAAAAAAGTAGTAAAATATTAATGCGATCGGATTCAAAGCCTCTGAAACCCTTTTAGGGATTGAAACTTCTCTCAAGTCTTGTAGCTCTAATGCGATTGCGTCTGATTCAAAGCCTCTGAAACCCTTTTAGGGATTGAAACAGGCATATTTGAAAGCTTACGAGATGAGCGATCAAGATTCAAAGCCTCTGAAACCCTTTTAGGGATTGAAACACGGTTAGGGTGTATGTTTTGTAAGGATTGTACTGAGATTCAAAGCCTCTGAAACCCTTTTAGGGATTGAAACAAACTACGCTAGCGCTCGCCTTATCGCATTCACTGAAGATTCAAAGCCTCTGAAACCCTTTTAGGGATTGAAACAGAGTTGAAAAATTTTAGACCTGATTTTGTAGTTGATTCAAAGCCTCTGAAACCCTTTTAGGGATTGAAACGTATCAGCAACGCCACCAGAACCGCCGCCACTGCGATTCAAAGCCTCTGAAACCCTTTTAGGGATTGAAACGCGCAGTAATTTATCTCAATAGTTTCGAGAATTGGCGGATTCAAAGCCTCTGAAACCCTTTTAGGGATTGAAACTGTAGCTTTATTGTGGATTTGGAAAAATCTCGTTGCGATTCAAAGCCTCTGAAACCCTTTTAGGGATTGAAACTATTAGCTATTACTGTTAAAGATGTAAGTAAAGAATGATTCAAAGCCTCTGAAACCCTTTTAGGGATTGAAACGAAAGTTCAACTTTTTACGATTGGAATAATATCTGATTCAAAGCCTCTGAAACCCTTTTAGGGATTGAAACTCAGTACGGTTGCCTGATGACGTGGCGGAATTATGTGATTCAAAGCCTCTGAAACCCTTTTAGGGATTGAAACTTGAGAATAGTTTTTGAGCCTGTGAACTACTACTGATTCAAAGCCTCTGAAACCCTTTTAGGGATTGAAACGATTTTAAGCTTGAGGGCGGCGTGCCCTTCCAATCAGTCGGATTCAAAGCCTCTGAAACCCTTTTAGGGATTGAAACTTGCGTGAACTCTTCCTTCAAATAAAGCATTTCAGATTCAAAGCCTCTGAAACCCTTTTAGGGATTGAAACAGCCCCTTGCAACACAAAAAAGCCGATCGCTTGTTGGATTCAAAGCCTCTGAAACCCTTTTAGGGATTGAAACAATTTTGAGATTGGTTTCGAGTGATGACTTATCAAGATTCAAAGCCTCTGAAACCCTTTTAGGGATTGAAACACTAAGAGTCTAGCACCGCCAATCAGAGGGTTAAATAGATTCAAAGCCTCTGAAACCCTTTTAGGGATTGAAACTCAAAGCTAGGATTTTTAGGTGTTTTAAATCCCAAGATTCAAAGCCTCTGAAACCCTTTTAGGGATTGAAACATTGTTGCAGAAGTTGCTGCTTGTGCAACTTGAAGATTCAAAGCCTCTGAAACCCTTTTAGGGATTGAAACGCAATACATTACCCTTGGCTAGAGGTACTACAGGAGATTCAAAGCCTCTGAAACCCTTTTAGGGATTGAAACGTGATTTGCGCTGATAGAGCGCCTGTATAAGTTCGATTCAAAGCCTCTGAAACCCTTTTAGGGATTGAAACAGGAGCGATAGGAAATGATTCGACAGGGACATCAGTATGATTCAAAGCCTCTGAAACCCTTTTAGGGATTGAAACGAGAGGTTCAATGGCGATCGCGGGGGATGGGATGGCGATTCAAAGCCTCTGAAACCCTTTTAGGGATTGAAACGTGGAATAACGCGATCGCTGAATTAAACTTTAGGATTCAAAGCCTCTGAAACCCTTTTAGGGATTGAAACAAATCAAAGAAATGAAGTGGGTAGAACATGGAATTTGATTCAAAGCCTCTGAAACCCTTTTAGGGATTGAAACGATATCAATGTACTAGATAAGCCAGTCACACCTCAAGATTCAAAGCCTCTGAAACCCTTTTAGGGATTGAAACCTAGTCTTGGATAATCAATTAATGCATTGTCATTAGATTCAAAGCCTCTGAAACCCTTTTAGGGATTGAAACGATGCCATCAAAACTAACTCTAATTGCGTAATTTTCAGATTCAAAGCCTCTGAAACCCTTTTAGGGATTGAAACAAGGAATTGGCAATGAAAGAGTATCTTTACATGAAGATTCAAAGCCTCTGAAACCCTTTTAGGGATTGAAACATGGAGTCAATTCAAACTTTCGATCTTCAAGGGAGATTCAAAGCCTCTGAAACCCTTTTAGGGATTGAAACTCTATTCGAGAGTGGCTAAATGCTAACGGAAAACCATGATTCAAAGCCTCTGAAACCCTTTTAGGGATTGAAACTTATTACTAAGGAGCAAATCAAATGGAGATTATCAAGATTCAAAGCCTCTGAAACCCTTTTAGGGATTGAAACGCAGAAATGAGACAACTTTCTCAAGACTGCGAAAGATTCAAAGCCTCTGAAACCCTTTTAGGGATTGAAACCAGCTACTTTAAAATCTGCAACCTATGAAGTGCTATCGCTGATTCAAAGCCTCTGAAACCCTTTTAGGGATTGAAACACGGTAATCAAAGAGGAGCACATTGTAAAAGATGTGATTCAAAGCCTCTGAAACCCTTTTAGGGATTGAAACTTCGTATTGACGCATACGGTCGGATAAATCAGTCAGATTCAAAGCCTCTGAAACCCTTTTAGGGATTGAAACATAGTTGGTGAAGATAGCTTCGAGTTTTTCTGTACGATTCAAAGCCTCTGAAACCCTTTTAGGGATTGAAACGCAAGATCAAAACTCGCAATCTTCTGTTTGAGACTTTGATTCAAAGCCTCTGAAACCCTTTTAGGGATTGAAACATACTCATGCCAGCCTAAGCCAGCGACTTCAAGGATTCAAAGCCTCTGAAACCCTTTTAGGGATTGAAACAAAATTTAACGCAATCAAAATGTAGCATAAAGTTAGATTCAAAGCCTCTGAAACCCTTTTAGGGATTGAAACGAGTATTATTTTGCTTTAAAATAATCAAAAGCTAAGGATTCAAAGCCTCTGAAACCCTTTTAGGGATTGAAACCAGTGACAGAAATCGCGAAAGATTCAATCGCGGAGGTTGCTGGATTCAAAGCCTCTGAAACCCTTTTAGGGATTGAAACCTGTCCCTATGGCTCATCCGTTTGTGCCTAGTAAGATTCAAAGCCTCTGAAACCCTTTTAGGGATTGAAACGAAGCTCAAAGCATTAATGCTCAGGCTGCTAAAGCCGATTCAAAGCCTCTGAAACCCTTTTAGGGATTGAAACAAGCAATGCATGGCGCGAATTGAATCAACGCTGTAGGATTCAAAGCCTCTGAAACCCTTTTAGGGATTGAAACGATTAACGAGAACATTCTCGGAATATATCTCACGGATTCAAAGCCTCTGAAACCCTTTTAGGGATTGAAACACTTATATTTATCGGCAAGCCATCCGCTAATATTGATTCAAAGCCTCTGAAACCCTTTTAGGGATTGAAACTAGGAAGGGGCGCTACTCCCTATTAAGCGCTGTGTAGGATTCAAAGCCTCTGAAACCCTTTTAGGGATTGAAACCCACCCATGTACCAGCCGTCATAGTTGCTGTTTGCACATGATTCAAAGCCTCTGAAACCCTTTTAGGGATTGAAACGACGACTGCGGGATCTGTGTATACAGTGCCATTAAGATTCAAAGCCTCTGAAACCCTTTTAGGGATTGAAACGTGGCGCTTGCGTTGACCCTGCCAATTTTAATATGATTCAAAGCCTCTGAAACCCTTTTAGGGATTGAAACCAGCTAATGTGATTACCGTTTAGATCGGTAATTTGATTCAAAGCCTCTGAAACCCTTTTAGGGATTGAAACAATTGTTCTCCCAAACAAGGCTCTGGCATCATTGCGATTCAAAGCCTCTGAAACCCTTTTAGGGATTGAAACAGAGGATCGGTAAATGGCAAGCAAGTTCCAGCAGGGATTTTAAGATTCAAAGCCTCTGAAACCCTTTTAGGGATTGAAACTTTTCGCCTCTACCCTTGGCATGATCTGGCATAAGTTGATTCAAAGCCTCTGAAACCCTTTTAGGGATTGAAACAACTTTAGCTTGTGACGCAATTTGAGCAGCTTCTACGATTCAAAGCCTCTGAAACCCTTTTAGGGATTGAAACTTCAAGATATTCAACCTCTTCTTGCTTCCACGCCGATTCAAAGCCTCTGAAACCCTTTTAGGGATTGAAACATTCCTGCTCAAAATGATGAGCTAGAAATGATGCGATTCAAAGCCTCTGAAACCCTTTTAGGGATTGAAACATTTATTTTTTAGCTATAAAAGCGAAACTATAGGAAGATTCAAAGCCTCTGAAACCCTTTTAGGGATTGAAACACAATCTCTGTGAAGTAGAACTCAAAGCCATCTGCTGATTCAAAGCCTCTGAAACCCTTTTAGGGATTGAAACAAAGACTGGAACCAAGAAAGTGGATAAACTTAAGGATTCAAAGCCTCTGAAACCCTTTTAGGGATTGAAACTCTTGCTGTGCTAAGACTTGATGGCGATACTCTGGATTCAAAGCCTCTGAAACCCTTTTAGGGATTGAAACACAATCTCTGTGAAGTAGAACTCAAAGCCATCTGGATTCAAAGCCTCTGAAACCCTTTTAGGGATTGAAACAATAAATTGGTGCTTGAAAACAGCAAAGCAACCTGATTCAAAGCCTCTGAAACCCTTTTAGGGATTGAAACAGTAACGCTGTATTGCGTCATGTGATCTATTTTAGATTCAAAGCCTCTGAAACCCTTTTAGGGATTGAAACTTAAAGATTACACAACTACGGTATTAGGGAGATTTAAAAAGGATTCAAAGCCTCTGAAACCCTTTTAGGGATTGAAACGATTGCAATGCCTCCAAAGCCCTTATCTGAAGATGTGATTCAAAGCCTCTGAAACCCTTTTAGGGATTGAAACGTGACAACTACCCACATATAATTCCCTGGAGTTGGATTCAAAGCCTCTGAAACCCTTTTAGGGATTGAAACAGAGGTGTATATGTACCGCCTGTTTCAAGGCGAGATTCAAAGCCTCTGAAACCCTTTTAGGGATTGAAACCCGAAGTGATTGGAGGTGTAAGCACAGTAGCGGCGATCGGATTCAAAGCCTCTGAAACCCTTTTAGGGATTGAAACCGGTATATTTGGGATACTCACTAAAGGAGTAGATGATTCAAAGCCTCTGAAACCCTTTTAGGGATTGAAACCTCGACTATCAGGTAATGGGACTTTTAGCGTAAACGATTCAAAGCCTCTGAAACCCTTTTAGGGATTGAAACAGCATCTTTGAAGGTTCTGGAGTAGCGCCAATTAGGATTCAAAGCCTCTGAAACCCTTTTAGGGATTGAAACTGGAATTACAACACCAAACAGATCGAGGTCTGGGAGGATTCAAAGCCTCTGAAACCCTTTTAGGGATTGAAACTACTCCTTAATATTTACTCAATCCCCATTCAACCGAGATTCAAAGCCTCTGAAACCCTTTTAGGGATTGAAACAACCCAGATGCAAGCTTATAGGAAACAACTACTTCTGATTCAAAGCCTCTGAAACCCTTTTAGGGATTGAAACTTGACCACTACGCACGGCTCATAAAATATGCGTGAGGATTCAAAGCCTCTGAAACCCTTTTAGGGATTGAAACTCACTACATAGCGGCTTTATTTTGCGATCGCCTTGAGATTCAAAGCCTCTGAAACCCTTTTAGGGATTGAAACCTGTAGATTTATGTCGAGTCGATCGCCGCCTAAGATTCAAAGCCTCTGAAACCCTTTTAGGGATTGAAACATTGCATTACTTCCCATTGAGCTAAAAGCTCTTCGATTCAAAGCCTCTGAAACCCTTTTAGGGATTGAAACAATATTTATCATGTTGCCAGTGCGATCAACTCCGTTTGATTCAAAGCCTCTGAAACCCTTTTAGGGATTGAAACTTATCTGCCTACGTAAGCCCCTTGCAACTATCAGGATGATTCAAAGCCTCTGAAACCCTTTTAGGGATTGAAACTATTAGCGTTTTCGCCTGTAGAGAATGGATTAGCCGATTCAAAGCCTCTGAAACCCTTTTAGGGATTGAAACGCGGGAGCTATATAACTCCTCTTGCAAACCTGCTGACGATTCAAAGCCTCTGAAACCCTTTTAGGGATTGAAACATCAATACAATCTTGCTTGCAGACCGTAGAAAGAAGATTCAAAGCCTCTGAAACCCTTTTAGGGATTGAAACGGGTACTCAAGAACTATGGCGGTCTGTATCCTTTGGATTCAAAGCCTCTGAAACCCTTTTAGGGATTGAAACTAGTCCCGATAGTTAGATGAGTAAGTAACCTTAAACGATTCAAAGCCTCTGAAACCCTTTTAGGGATTGAAACTGTTCATCAAGAGGAGCTAGACTTGCATGAGTTACCCGATTCAAAGCCTCTGAAACCCTTTTAGGGATTGAAACCGATGAGTTTATAGCCGATATCTGACATCTTCTTGATTCAAAGCCTCTGAAACCCTTTTAGGGATTGAAACGAGTTACGATACTCTTTATTAAGCAGCCCTTTGGGATTCAAAGCCTCTGAAACCCTTTTAGGGATTGAAACGTGCTGTT
Source organism: Pseudanabaena sp. (assembly GCA_044354985.1). Taxonomy (GTDB): domain Bacteria; phylum Cyanobacteriota; class Cyanobacteriia; order Pseudanabaenales; family Pseudanabaenaceae; genus Pseudanabaena. Next base: position 62,513 of record JBIKYZ010000476.1, read on the forward strand.
CTTTGATCCCCCTGAATGAGTATCCAAGGATTCAAAGCCTCTGAAACCCTTTTAGGGATTGAAACTCGCTATTACGCAGTAGATGACACAAAAACAGACGATTCAAAGCCTCTGAAACCCTTTTAGGGATTGAAACGTGGTCTGACTGGGATACAACGCCCGAAGCGCTTGGATTCAAAGCCTCTGAAACCCTTTTAGGGATTGAAACTTTGTGAACTCTCTGTAGGATCACCGAAAGCTTTGTGATTCAAAGCCTCTGAAACCCTTTTAGGGATTGAAACAATAGATAGCATAGTGTTGTTAGGATAAAGTGTAGATTCAAAGCCTCTGAAACCCTTTTAGGGATTGAAACAGGCTAAACAAGAGTATTACGACAGTTTAGAGTTGGATTCAAAGCCTCTGAAACCCTTTTAGGGATTGAAACCTAATGAAAGTATCAGAAGCAGGGAGCGGGGATTGGATTCAAAGCCTCTGAAACCCTTTTAGGGATTGAAACCATATACAGCGACTGGCTCGATTTCATTAGATGCGGTTGATTCAAAGCCTCTGAAACCCTTTTAGGGATTGAAACAAACTGCTACAGGCTTCAAGTGGGTTACAGAATCAGGGATTCAAAGCCTCTGAAACCCTTTTAGGGATTGAAACGGAAGCCTCGTCTAGTTTGCATTGCTTGACCAATGGATTCAAAGCCTCTGAAACCCTTTTAGGGATTGAAACGCAAAGGTGAGGGCATTAACACCAAAAGCTGCAAGATTCAAAGCCTCTGAAACCCTTTTAGGGATTGAAACCAACAGATAACCACCACCCCGCGCAAACGAGAGGGAGGATTCAAAGCCTCTGAAACCCTTTTAGGGATTGAAACTAAAAAGATGGAAGAAGAAGCAACAAACCTATGGATTCAAAGCCTCTGAAACCCTTTTAGGGATTGAAACTGGAGCTAAACACTTATAGCGCCCCTACTAAGATCGGATTCAAAGCCTCTGAAACCCTTTTAGGGATTGAAACCAAACAGCTTAGGATTGATCGTGATGTCAGTTACAGATTCAAAGCCTCTGAAACCCTTTTAGGGATTGAAACAGCCACAAAGCCTCGATTAAAGGTATTGATTTTTTGAGGATTCAAAGCCTCTGAAACCCTTTTAGGGATTGAAACTCGTTATTTGAAGCAACATCGGTCAAACCTGTCTTGGGGATTCAAAGCCTCTGAAACCCTTTTAGGGATTGAAACCTATGGTTTAGCGGTGACGAAGCGACAGTATGGAGATTCAAAGCCTCTGAAACCCTTTTAGGGATTGAAACATGCCTCGCAATATTTAAGGGAACAATCAAGTTTGGGATTCAAAGCCTCTGAAACCCTTTTAGGGATTGAAACCAATCACGAGAAAGCGCCGCCATTTCATACCGTTTGATTCAAAGCCTCTGAAACCCTTTTAGGGATTGAAACTAGCCCTTGCTGTCTGGTGAAGCTTAATAATTCTCGATTCAAAGCCTCTGAAACCCTTTTAGGGATTGAAACCAAGAGTTGCAGCGCGTCAGGCTTGATATAAACGAGGATTCAAAGCCTCTGAAACCCTTTTAGGGATTGAAACGCGATCTTGATATCCGAAAGACTGGCTTTGCTATTTTCGAGATTCAAAGCCTCTGAAACCCTTTTAGGGATTGAAACTTCTTCTTCTGTTGTGAGCTGCAAATCATCAAGTATTTGATGATTCAAAGCCTCTGAAACCCTTTTAGGGATTGAAACGGCATTTTCGTACTAGCTACACTCCTAGCTATTAGATTCAAAGCCTCTGAAACCCTTTTAGGGATTGAAACACAACCCCCCTTGTTACACGTTTGGGGCTTTGAGGATTCAAAGCCTCTGAAACCCTTTTAGGGATTGAAACTCTTAGTTTTACGCGATCGCATAAATTTGCGAGAGATTCAAAGCCTCTGAAACCCTTTTAGGGATTGAAACCCCTCGGATTCCTGCACCTTTTTCTATCAGTTCTGATTCAAAGCCTCTGAAACCCTTTTAGGGATTGAAACTAATTTAAGGGGGGAATAATGACTCAATTTATCGAGGGATTCAAAGCCTCTGAAACCCTTTTAGGGATTGAAACGATCCAAAAATTGAAACCGCTTTAAATTCTCTACTGATTCAAAACCTCTGAAACCCTTTTAGGGATTGAAACAACCCAAACAACCAAGGAGCCGCCACATGGTTAAGATTCAAAGCCTCTGAAACCCTTTTAGGGATTGAAACGGAGGTGGTGACATGATTGCACTCGCTGGGCATGGTGATTCAAAGCCTCTGAAACCCTTTTAGGGATTGAAACATGTGGAATAGGAAAAAGTGATCTCTCTACTTGCCGATTCAAAGCCTCTGAAACCCTTTTAGGGATTGAAACATGTTTTGGACGATCGCAAAGGCGACAATAGTTTAAAGATTCAAAGCCTCTGAAACCCTTTTAGGGATTGAAACTCTACAGCCAACTTGGAAGCTATTGAGCAAAAGGTTAGATTCAAAGCCTCTGAAACCCTTTTAGGGATTGAAACAATTCGGCAATAATTCTAGGATCATCGGGTAATGTAGATTCAAAGCCTCTGAAACCCTTTTAGGGATTGAAACCTAGTAGTGAATGGCAGTTATTAACAAGCAATGAGTATTGATTCAAAGCCTCTGAAACCCTTTTAGGGATTGAAACTCTCTTCTTTTGAAGGGGAGGAAATCGAGCAAGAACCTTTGATTCAAAGCCTCTAAAACCCTTTTAGGGATAGGACTTACGCAAATCAACCAAGAACTAAAGTTCTTGGCTCAAAGCTCAAGTCAGTTAAAACTGACTAAAGAAAGCCTCAAACCAACCTGTTTCAACAGGTTTAAGCTTTTAGCCCGCAATTTATTGCAGGGCAGATGCGTAAGTCCTAAGGGATTGAAACAGTGCGAGATCGCTTAAGTTCATCGCTAATCTCAGATTCAAAGCCTCTGAAACCCTTTTAGGGATTGAAACTGCTCTTAATATTTAAACCATCACGAACCTCATTGAGAGGAGTTGACCATAGAGACTTCCAATCTATACCAAATAGAGGCTTAGCATGTTTTGCCATCATCCATCCTTCGGCGATCGCATCCATATACTCAGCAGAACGCTCAATATCATAGACCACACTTTTGAGGAGGTTCTTTGCAATTAAAGCCAGCCAAAATCGACTCGCCTGAAGTTGAGAAACATAGAAAGCTTCTAGCTGAATCTCACCAATAATATTGGTATTAAATCCTGTCACAACATGCCAAATATCATGAGTTTCCGTAATATGAGCACCCAAAAACTCATAATCATTGCTGCTGGGTTTGATTTGCAACGGCTTCAGCCCATTCTGCAACATATGGTTAGCATAAGCATAGCCCAGCGTATGACTTGGCATCAGAGCAAGCAATTCTAAATCAACTTCTCCAAGACGAGGATAATTAGCAAAAGCAGCTTTGCCTTGAGGCTCATTGGAGAGAAAATTGATGATGAGTTGTAAGCCTTCTAGATCGCTAGATGCTTGAGCAAGGCGATCGATTACACCAAAATCGCCATCAGGCGATCTTACCATCTCCAGAAAAGCCGACAGCAGCAATTCTTCTCTCTGTTGCTTTACTTCTATCGATTCAGTCATAATAAATTACAAATTTGAGAATCAGTTAACGTTAGATTTAGTCAGCTCCGCAATTGGCGCGATCGCCCTCAACTTTAACTTAGGATGGTCAGCCTCAACTTGATTTAAGTTCCATTGATTCTTAAATAACAAAACAGGTCGATTCCAGCTATCTTTAACCACCATCGTATTAAACAACCTGCCAACAGATTCTAGAGCATCCCAACCATCCTCAACCCACCGCGCCACCGAATAGGGCATAGATTCCAGCATCGTTTCCACACTATATTCACTTTGGAGACGATATTGAGCCACTTCAAATTGCAACTGCCCCACAGCCGCAAGAATCGGATCGCGCTTAGCCTCATCAACAGAATACATAATTTGAATAGCACCTTCTTCTTGAAGTTCAGAAATCCCTTTGCGAAACTGCTTGAACTTAGAAGGATTAGGATTGCGAAGAGTACAAAACAGCTCAGGCGAGAAGCAAGGAATCCCCGCATATTGGCGTTTCTTACCAATATAAATCGTGTCTCCGATCGCAAACATACCTGGATTATTTAACCCAATCACATCACCAGCATAAGCAACATCGATCGCCTCACGATCTTGACCAAATAGCTTTTGGGCATGGGATAACCGAATATTTTTGCCACTACGTAAATGGGTCACACTCATATCTTTCTCGAACTTGCCAGAGCAAACCCTTACAAAGGCAATGCGATCGCGGTGACGAGGGTCCATATTTGCTTGCAGCTTAAATACAAACGCCGAGAAATCCTCATCAGTTGGCGACACTTCGCCACTAGAGCTGTCGTGAACAGTCGGAGTCAAGCCACATTCAAGGAAAGACTTTAAGAATAGTTCCACACCAAAATTGGTCATCGCACTACCAAAGAAAATCGGTGTGAGCTTACCGCGATGTAAATCCTGCGTATTCCATTCAGCACCAACAGAATCAAGAACCTCTAAATCCTCTAAAAGCTGATTATAAAGATTTTGACCAATAAATTTAATAGCCTGCGGATCATCAAAAGGATAAATGTTTACCTCAGCTTCTCGCTGTCCATGAGCGCTGCGCTTAAATAGATGAACCGTTTTGCTAGCGCGATCGTACACCCCTTTAAATTGATCACCCGTACCGATCGCCCAATTCATCACATAGGGCGTAATCCCCAATTCTTTCTCGATTTCATCTAATAGTTCTAGTGGTTCGCGGGTCGGGCGATCCATTTTGTTAATGAACGTAAAAATAGGCAGCGATCGCAACCGACAAACTTCAAACAATTTACGGGTTTGTGGCTCTAAACCCTTTGCCCCATCAACCAACATCACCGCATTATCAGCAGCAGCAAGGGTGCGATAAGTATCTTCACTAAAATCTTTGTGTCCTGGGGTATCCAGCAAATTAATGCAATAGCCCATATAGTCAAATTGCAACACCGTCGAAGTAATCGAAATTCCGCGTTGTTTTTCTAATTCCATCCAGTCAGAAGTAGCATGACGTTGCGCAGCTCTAGCTTTAACCGCACCCGCAAGATGGATCGCACCTCCGTATAGCAATAGCTTTTCGGTTAACGTCGTTTTCCCCGCATCGGGGTGGGAAATGATTGCAAAGGTGCGTCGCCTTTCGACTTCGCGCTCTAACTCTTGCCACAGTTGACTCATGGAAATTTTAACGAACTTTTTTAGATTTATTGGTACTGCATCTATTATGCTTACTTTTTAACGCATTAACGCAAATAATCGAAATGCCAGAAATAATCCATGAAAAATTTGAACTGACGGGCGAATACATAACTTTGTGTAACTTATTAAAAGTTTGTGGGGTAGCGGATACTGGTGGAGCAGCAAAGTTAATGATTATCGACGGCGATGTTGAAGTAGATGGTCAGATGGAATTACGCAAAGGCTGCAAAATTCGCGCTGGTCAAACAGTGAGTGGCTACGGTTTTGTGATTAACGTAGTTGCGTAAAAGGGGGCGCAGAGCGCCCCCTTTTTGGTTTAAGTCAGCAATTGTGCGAATTGACCACCATTAGCGATCGGGCTAGCATAAAACCATATCTGCTTTATATATTGTTGCTCTAAACCTCTGACTACTAGCCTTCTTTCTAATATGTTCCACAATATGCCGCTAATGGTTACTTTGGCAGTCACTATTGGGCTGCAAATTATGGCAATAGTTTTGTGGAGTAGAAATCTACTTGATGGCAATATGAATAGTCAATTAGATCCTAAACCACAATATTTAAGTATGCTGAATATTGACAATGTAAACGATCCGATATTGCTAGTACCGCTAGGTGCAGTCATAATCCTGATTGCTATTGGTCTCACCTTAGTGCGATCGAGCATTGTGTATCTACAACGCTTAAAAAAATCAAATCAGGAATTAGAGTCTCTTGTTCAAGAAACAAGCTACGAGTTAGATGCATCAAAAGCATCATTGCAAAGATCAAATTTCATTTTATCTCGGCGTGAACAGCAACTACGCAAACAGCAAAATGTTTTGTTTGATTTGACCAAAGATAAGGCAATCAACCAAGGCGACTTTATTGTCGCGGTGCAAAATGTTACCAGAACTGGCAGCTATGCGTTAAATGTCGAACGGGTGAGTATTTGGCTCTTCGATAAAAATAAAACTTTATTGCACTGTCTCGATCTCTATCAAAAAAGCTTACATTTACATACCGAAGCTGAGTTTCTAACAGCAGCAGCATATCCTAGTTTTTTTAAGGCTTTATTAGAGAATCGCATTATCGCTGTCGAAGATGTTCAAGATGATGCGATTTTTCAGGAATTAGTTCACTCATATTGTCTCCCCCTTAATATTGTTTCAGTTCTAATATCTAGATTTGAAGTAGGCGGCGAAATCATTGGTATACTTTTGCTTGAGCATACAGACATTGAGCATCTATGGATAGAAGAAGAAATCAGTTTTGCTAGTTCTCTAGCTGATTTACTAGCTTTAGGAATGGAAGCCCAAGAACGCCGCCGCGCCGAAGAAAGTTTACGGGTTGAGCAGAAGAAGTCAGAACGTCTCTTACTGAATGTTTTACCGCAAGAGATCGCTGAGCGATTGAAAAGTGTGCAATCTAAAACAAAGCTACATTTAAAAACTAGTGGCACAATCATTGCGGATTCCTTTGAAGAAGTTACAGTTCTATTTGCCGACATAGTGAACTTTACCGAATATGCAGCTTCCATTTCCGCAAGTGAATTAGTCAATGTTCTGAATGAAATTTTTTCGGAATTCGATCATCTCGTTGAGCAGTATGACTTAGAAAAGATCAAAACCATCGGTGATTCTTATATGGTAGTGGGTGGATTGCCTATACCTAGCAAAGATCATGCAGAGGCGATCGCGGAAATGGCTTTACAAATGCAAACCGTGATTCAAAAATTTAAGCGGACGGATGGTACTAATTTTTCGTTGCGGATCGGGATACATACTGGTCAGGCGATCGCAGGTGTAATTGGCACGAAAAAATTTATTTATGATCTTTGGGGGGATACAGTTAATGTCGCCAGTCGGATGGAGTCCTACGGTGTTGCAGGCTGTACGCAAGTAACTGAATCAACCTATCAACTTTTAAAAGACAAATATCACCTCGATCAGAGAAGTGCGATTAATATTAAAGGTAAAGGAGAAATGATCACTTACTTACTGAAAGGTCGAAGATAAATATAAAATTCAAAAAATATAGTTGTCTGTTGCGAAGGCTTTAAAGGTATTTCATCGGGTTTTTAATCGGGTTTTTAATTATGCTAAGGCATTTCTGGTAATTCTCAATATTGATGATGCGACATGTTTAAAATCCCTTATATAACTAAGCCATTCAAAAATGTTCCTCTTAAAATTGTTTTAATTGTTCCATTTGTGATCCAGATTTGTCTAGCATCAGGAGTAATTGGGCTATTCACTTTTCGCAACGGGCAACAAAAAGTAAGTGCGATCGCCTCTAGCCTAAGTGGTGAAATGGGCGATCGCATTAGTATAGAACTCAATAGTTATTTAAAATTGACACCGAATATCAATCAGGCAAATATTGATATAAGTACATTTCTTCGAGGTCTAAAATATAGCGAAAAAGGACGAGTTTTTATAATTGAGCGATCGGGCTTGGTAGTTGGTAATTCTGATGCAGAGAAGAACTTTCAGATCGTAAATGGCAAGCCGCAGCGACTAAATATTCTTGATAGTAAAGATCCTCTATCACGATCAACGGCGCAATATTTACTGCAAATGCATGGCAAATTTGAGGCAATTAAAGGAACCGAACATATAGAAGTTGCTTTTGCTGGTGAAGAATATTTTATTCGAGCACAAAATTGGCGGGACGGTAATGGGCTAGATTGGTTAATAGTGATCGTTGTTCCTGCTTCCCAATTTACAAGCTCAATGCAAAATCAAACACAAATGATGATTTTGCTATATTTGGCTGTGTTAACGATCTCTATTTCAATCGGAATTCTCACTGCCAGATTTATTAGCACGCCTCTTCACAAACTTAGTGAAGCATCCCTAGCGATTACCCATGGGAAGATTGACACTAGAGTTCAAATAGAAGGAACTAGTGAAATCAGGGCTCTGTCCGAATCCTTTAATACGCTAGCAGAAATGATGGCGAATTCACTTGTGCAACTAGAAAAGTCAAATCAAGAATTAGAATTACGTGTTCAAGAAAGAACCCATGAATTGAATGCCTCAAAATCCTCACTCCAACGCACCAATTTTTTGTTGAGTCGCCGCGAAAGTCTGCTTCGTAAACAGCAAGATATTCTATTCAGCTTAACTAAAGACAAAGCAATTAACCAAGGGAATTTTATCGATGCTGTCCAAAATATTACTCGCACAGGTAGCCAAGCTTTAAATGTTGAGCGAGTTAGTATTTGGCTATTTGATAAAACTAAAACTCTATTACATTGTCTGGATCTGTATATCAGGAGTACTAATACTCACACAGAAGCAGATTTTTTGACTTCTCAGGACTATCCCAAATTTTTTGCAGCCCTCCAAGCGAGACATGCGATCGCTGTTGAAGACATTCAAGAAGAAGAATATTTACAAGAGCTAATCGATTCCTATTTTAATCCCGCAGGAACCGTATCTTTATTAATCAAAACCTTTGAAGTTGATGGTCAAGTAACAGGCATAATTGCCTTTGAACATATTGAAGTAGAGCATTTGTGGCTATCCGAGGAGCTAAGTTTTGCTAGTTCATTAGCGGATCTTTTATCTTTAGGAATGGAGTCTCAAGAGCGACACCGTGCTGAAGAAAATCTCCGAATTGAGCAGATGAAGTCAGAGCGCTTACTGCTAAATGTTTTACCCCAAGAGATTGTGGAGCGTTTGAAATTATCGCAGTCAAAAGCTTTAGCCAATAAAATTTCTGAGACATATGCTAACCAGATGCCAGATATATCCTCAGATCCGATGTTAGAAAATCTGACTAATGGTACTAATGGAGCAATTGTCGCCGATGCCTATGATGAAGTTACGGTTTTATTCGCAGATATCGTAAATTTTACTGAGTATGCAGCAGCTATTTCTGCTAGCGACTTGGTAAACTGTCTGAACGATATTTTCTCGGAATTTGATCGTCTTGTCGATTTATATGCTCACCTTACGCAGATAGAAAATCCAGAGATTTGATTTAGATAAAAGAGTCTGAGAATGTATACTGAAACAAAGTTTGAACGTAATTGCTTCATCGAAACTAAACCAAGAGTAGCACATAGGAAAA
>JBIKYZ010000249.1:0-7210 GCA_044354985.1 Pseudanabaena sp.
GCTTAGCGAAATATAAAACTTCACCATCTCTGATTCAATCTCTTCGCAATAGTACATAATTAAGCCTTCTTTTCTTATTTATTCTATCCTCATTTGCACAAGTTATTTAATTCTCATTCCTTACTAATTTTTTGCGAGGAATTCTATGACAAATACAATCGCCCTGAGTAAATCTCTAACTCCTATGCAATGGGAACAATTTTTTGACCAGTTTTCTGGTGATCACCGTGGACAACATATTGCGATTAAAATCATTGATTCAGAACTTGGTGACCAAGAGCTGATTAAGAATGCACCTTTATTAGCGATGATTTACGATCGCCCTGACAAAGGCAACAATTTAGCGATCGAAGTGGGTAAAGATCAAATGACCTATGCTCATACAGTCGATTCACCAACAGAAATTTCAACAGCTCAGAATGCTAATGGTGACGTTGTCGCAATTTGGATCGCTGATGCTACTGGGAGAAAAACATTGGTCAAATTAGAAGACTAGAGAAAAATAATTCTCAAAACATCAATTCCATTTCCATTTTTGATACTCCCTTCCCACCAAAAAAAGGCGTTATAAAGTGAATAATGGATGGTGCGCAGCTTTGCTGCGCACCATCCATTATTCACTGGAAAGGGAGTAAGCCCCAAATATTACTGGGTTTAATTGTTAATCCACAAAAATGTGACTACACCTTTGTGGATTGGGATTAGCCAGATAAACCAACTTTTTTTAGGAGTTCTATTTACATGAATAATGAATCTAAAGCATATATGTTGGGTGGTGGAATTGGCTCTTTAGCCGCCGCCGCATTTATGATTCGCGATGGTGGATTCTCTGGGGCAAATATTTCTATTTTAGAAGTGAAGCCGCTTCTCGGTGGAAGTATGGATGGAATTGGGAACCCAGTGGATGGCTATTCGATGCGTGGAGGTCGGATGGTAACAACTGACAATTATGAGTGTACTTGGGAGCTTTACAAGTCGATTCCTTCCCTAAACTCGCCTCATAAAACCGTATTTGACGAAACGATGGAGTTTAATGAGCTGCACAAGTCAAATTGTATGGCAAGACTTGTCGATCATCGTCGTGGGAAAGTGCCTGTCAGTTCAATGGGTTTTTCGATGCAAGATCGCGAAGAACTACTAAAGCTGAGCCAAGCTGGTGAAAAAGATCTAGCTACTAGTCGGATTACCGATTGGCTCTCTCCAGAATTTTTTGAGACTGAATTTTGGTTTATGTGGTCTACTACTTTCGCTTTCCAACCTTGGCATAGTGCCATTGAATTCAAGCGTTATCTACATCGCTTTATGCTCGAATTTTCTCGGATTGAAACCCTCGCTGGAGTAAAACGGACAATCTACAATCAGTATGATTCATTGATATGCCCATTGCAGAGTTGGCTGGTATCCCAAGGAGTTAACTTTGTTTTAGGTTCCCAAGTATTGGATCTCGATCACCGCACAGAGGATAGTAAATTTGTGGTAACGAGTATTCATTATCAGCAACATGGCGATCGCAAAACTATTGAAGTTAACAGCAACGATTTTGTTTTTCTCCAAAATGGATCAATGACTGATGCTTCCAGTTTGGGTTCGATGACGAGTGCGCCTCAAAAATTGATTAAACAGGACTGTACCAGTTGGAATCTATGGGAAAAGCTGGCAATGAATAATCCAGAATTTGGGAATCCTTCTGTTTTCAATAGTAGTATTGCTGAATCGCTCTGGGAATCTTTTACCGTCACCCTGAACACTCCCACATTCTTCAATAAAATGTTGGAATTTAGTGGCAATGAAGCGGGAACTGGAGGGCTTGTGACCTTTAAAGACTCTAATTGGCTAATGTCAATTGTTCTTGCTAATCAACCCCATTTTAACAATCAGCCTGCGAATGTACAAGTTTTTTGGGGATATGCACTCTTTCCCGATCGCGTTGGTGATTTTGTTCCTAAACCAATGTCCGATTGCAATGGTCAAGAAATCCTTCAAGAACTCTGTGGACACTTGCGATTTGATATAGATGTGGTGGCATCTGCAAACTGTATTCCTTGCCGAATGCCCTATATCACGAGTATGTTTATGCCGCGATCGCATGGAGATCGACCATTACCAATTCCTCACAGTTCCAAGAACCTTGCTTTCATCAGCCAGTTTGTCGAGATTCCTGATGATACTGTTTTCACAGTCGAGTATTCAGTAAGAGTTGCACAAATGGTGGTCTACGAATTCCTAAAGATTGATCGTCAGATTCCACCCGTTACACCTCATGACAAGTCTTTGCTAGTTCAGTTTGAGGCTTTAATCAAAGCATTTAAGTAAGTTCACAGCGCTTTGCGCTGATGTAAACCCCAGAGAATTTTTAAAAAGCGGCGCTCCGCGCCACCTTTTAAAAATTCTGTTCAAATCATTAAAAGAAAAAACGATGACAACAAAAGCCTACGCTGCCCAAAGTGCCACAACTCCCCTTGCGCCCTTTAGCTTTGAACGTCGAAAAGTTGGCAAGCATGATGTGCAGATCGAAATTCTATATTGCGGCGTGTGTCACTCCGATTTGCACACAGTCCGCAGCGAATGGAGCAGTGCTACCTACCCCTGCGTCCCTGGTCACGAAATCGTCGGTCGAGTCCTAAAAGTTGGTAAAGATGTCAATAAGTTTAAGGAAGGCGATACGGTTGGGGTAGGTTGTATGGTCGATTCCTGCCGTACTTGTGCTAACTGCAAGGACAACCTAGAGCAGTTCTGCGAGAAAGGTGCGATTTTTACTTACAACTCCCCCGACAAACATACTGGCGGAATCACATACGGTGGATATTCCGAGAACATTGTGGTGGACAAAGAATTTGTCCTGAAAATCCCCAAGAATTTGGATCTCGCAGCAACTGCTCCATTGCTGTGCGCGGGGATTACCACTTATTCACCTTTACGCTATCACAATGTAACCAAGGGTCAGAAAGTAGGCGTTGTGGGACTCGGTGGGCTAGGACATGTAGGAGTGAAATTGGCAAAAGCTCTCGGTGCGTATGTCGTGGTTTTCACTACCTCACCGAACAAAGTTGAAGATGCGCTGCGGCTCGGAGCAGATGAAGTCGTCAATTCTAAAAATGAAGACGAGATGCAGAAACACCTAAATAGTTTCCACTTCATTCTCGATACTGTATCTGCAAAGCATGATATCAATGCTTACCTCCTGCTATTGAGGCGCGATGGCAATCTAACACAAGTCGGAATTCCATCCGAGCCGCTTTTGCTTTCGGTAGGTAGCCTAATTTTCGGTCGGCGCAGTATGAGTGGTTCTCTGATTGGTGGCATTAAGGAAACCCAAGAGATGTTGGATTTCTGCGGTAAGCACAACGTTACTGCCGATATTGAACTTATCCCCATCCAAAACATCAATGAAGCCTACGATCGCCTCGTCAAAAGTGACGTGAAATATCGCTTCGTCATTGATATGGCTTCCTTAAAACAGGCTGCGTAAGAACCCATTTAAGAATTGTCTAGATCCCCCCAGCCCCCCTTACGAAAGCTACCGTGTACACACAAGTCATAAAACCCAGTCAAGTCAACAATTAATCGCCCCCTAGCCCCCAATTCTGGGGGAACAAGAAAATAAAATTTCTTTCAAAGTCCCCCAGAATTGGGGGATTTAGGGGGCTTAGATCCATCGAAACGAAGACAGTTAGACTTGTGTGTACACGGTAGCTTACGAAAGGGGGGAGAATCAATTAAACTCTCTTCTTCCCCCTTTTTAAGGGGGATTGAGGGGGATCTCTTAGAGTCTTTGACCGTAGAAAAGTATTTCTTAAATGGTTTCTAAAGGAGAAAATGTATGACAAACCCACAATCTCATCCATTAAAAGGTGCAGATTCAGCAGATGACGCTGAGAATGATTCCTATCGAGCAGAAGTGAATGGTGATGAAGCCGTTGGTGGAAGCACCGCAGTTCCCGATCGCAATGACATGGAAGAAATGGCAAAAGCTGTTGGGATTGAAGTAGATGATGACACCCCCCTTGCTACTGAAGAAATGATCCTAAAGCGCGATCGCGATCGCTGGGAACTAGATCCCGCATCGGCTGTAAATCTTACTTAAATAAATTATTAGGAAGAAAATTATGACAGATTTCATGAGCCGCGAAATTCAATTAGTTTCTCGTCCCAACGGGATGCCCACCGCAGCTAACTTTGCGATCGCTACAACCAAACTAGAACCACTTCAAGATGGACAAGTGCTGGTTCGCAATCTCTATATGTCCGTCGATCCCTATATGCGTGGACGCATGAGCGATAGGAAATCCTATGTTCCGCCCTTTGCGTTAGGAAAACCTCTTGACGGCGGCGCAGTCGGCGAGGTGATCGAGTCTCGCTCTAAGGAAGTTAAGCAGGGAGATGTCGTTGTTTCCAGCTTGGGCTGGCGAGAATACTTTATCGCTGCACCGAAAGCTTTGCATCTGGTCAGTCCAGACATCCAACCACTTTCAGTTTATCTCGGCGCACTGGGTATGACGGGTATGACCGCTTGGGCGGGATTGAATTTAGTAGAAGTCAAAGCTGGCGACGTGATTTTTATTTCAGGTGCAGCAGGTGCAGTGGGCAGTGTCGCTGGACAAATCGCCAAATTGCGTGGATGTCGGGTGATTGGAGCGGCAGGCTCTGCGGAAAAGGTTAAATTTCTACAGGAAGAATGTGGATTTGATATTGCATTCAACTACAAGACTGCTCCTATCATTGAACAATTAAACCAAGCAGTTCCCGATGGCATTGATGTCTATTTCGATAATGTCGGTGGTGAAACTCTGGAAGCTGCTCTCTCCGTATTACGCACCTATGGCAGGATCATCGCTTGTGGCGGCATCTCTGGCTACAACGAAGAAAGCCCACAGGCTGGACCTTCTAATCTTTTTAACATGATCACTAAGCGATTGACGATGAAAGGGCTAATCGTTAGTGACTTCCTTGATCTTCAGAGCGAGTTTGAAAAGGAAGCGGGTAGTTATTTTCGGGATGGCAAACTGAAGAATAAAGAAACCGTAGTGGTAGGCATCGAGCAAGCAGTGAGCGCATTTATCGGACTCTTTGCGGGTAAAAATATTGGCAAAATGGTGGTGAAGTTAGATTAGATGAAGGTTTGTATCTTATTCAATCAATTCACTCAGGAAATCAAGCGATCGCCTGTCACAGTAGCTCCATACAGCAAATTCTGATCAAACGAACCTCAAGAAGTTTTTTAAAAGTGTTACCCCACAACAATTTTTTTAAATTTCTTAGTTCGGATTTGGTTGAAAAGCGCTGTAAGCCAGAGTTGTTAATTCATCTCTGGTAAATATTTCTCAAATTAAGGAGTACATCATGAGTTTAGAAAATAGAGCTAAAGCGGCTGCTAAAAATGTGGAAGGCAAAGTGCAAGAAGCAGTTGGCGATCTGACTGGCAATACCAAAGATAAGGTGCAGGGCAAGGCAAAACAGGCTGACGCAAATGTGCGTAACGCTGCCGAAGATGTCAAAGATAAAGTCAAAAAAGCTATTGACTAATTTGTTGAGTAGGAGCAATTCATGAATTGCTCCTACTATGAAATGTGGTTTTCAAGCCGTTTTTGAGTAAGCACTAACTAAGTTTAAAACCATTACACCCTAATTATTTTCTATGCCTAAAGCAAAATTGACAGACAAAGAGATTACGGTAGCGATCACAAAACTACCTGAGTGAAAAGTGGTTGAAGGAAAGTTAAACAGAGCTTTCAAGTTTGATAGCTTTGTTGATGCTTTTACCTTTATGACCAAAGTCGCAATGGAAATAAGCATGGTGCGCAGATAAGAGAAGAACGCAAGGAATTACATAAGGAAATTTAGAATGGCGTTAAAACATAAAAATGCGATCGGTATATTTCCCGATCGCCAAAGTGTTGAGTCAGCGATCGCGCAACTCAGAGAGACTGAATTTCCGATGAATAAAGTTTCGGTAGTCGTCGAGCATCTTAATTCAACAGATACAACTATCGGAGGCTTAATAGAGCCAGTCGTGCAATCTGAGAGACAGTTCGCCCGCGATCGCACTAGCACTCAAATCGGACATGGTGCTTTAGATGCTGGTGCTTTGGGAGGCGTTGTCGGTGGTGTAGTCGCAGGACTCTCAACTCTAGCATTTCCCGCAGGCGGAGGGGCAGTCTTATTAGTGGGAATGGCAACAGGAGCCTTTTATGGTGCTTTATCAGGTGGATTGCTAGGAGGTGCGATCGGCGCTGGCATTTCAGAAGAGCAGTCTAAACATTACAGCAATCTTTTAGTACAAGGAAACTACCTAGTGGCGATCGAAGGAACTGATACTGAAATTGATCGTGCTGAGTCGATTCTAAAAACTAAGAATATTCAAGATTGGATAACTTTTGAAAAGTTCTAGTTAATACCAAAACACAAAATGGCATACATTTTGAGTTTTTAAAACTCTTACAGGGTTTGCTTTTTAATTCACAGAAGTGTTGCCACGCTTTTGTGAATCAGTATAAGATTTACGCAAAAGAATGGGAAGGGGCGATTCATGAATTACCCCTACGATAAAATTAGGCTCTCAGGGCATTTTTGTGTAAATCCTATCTTGTAAAGATTCATTAGATTTTTGTACAATCCATTTAAGTTATACGTTAAACGAACAGGATCTCAAACGGCACAATGAGATGCTAGCCAATGTAAACGGATTAAAACGTTACGCAAAAAATATGCCAACTCTTATCGCAGAAAAGACTGATATTGAAATCAAAACTGATGTGCTTGCTAAACTCAAATATGAGCCAAGTGTAAAGGTTACCGATATCGGTGTCTTGGTAAAAGATGGAACTGTGACACTCAATGGCTATGCGACTAGCGCAGCTGAAAAGTGGGAGGCTGTTCGGGCATCTAAACGGGTCGTGGGTGTGAAAGCGATCGCCGATGACATTGAAGTCAAACTTCACGAAACCTTTATTAACACTGACTCAGACATTGCTGCTGCTGCGATCCATCATATTGACTGGTTCACGACAATTCCTAGAGGCACTGTAAAAGTGACGGTTCGGAATGGTTGGATTACTCTCGATGGTGAGGTGGAGTGGCAATATCTCAACTCACCTTACGCAGATAGAAAATCCAGAGATTTGATTTAGATAAAAGAGTCTGAGAATGTATACTGAAACAAAGTTTGAACGTAATTGCTTCATCGAAACTAAACCAAGAGTAGCACATAGGA
>JBIKYZ010000053.1:0-22456 GCA_044354985.1 Pseudanabaena sp.
TTGCAGATGTTCATGCAACTTTTCTCGAAATAGGTTAATCTCTTTCATAGGGGTTTTATTTGCGATGTGGTTATCTTTTATAAAACCCCTTCCTGTCTACTTTTGCAACTTTTTGTCCTGTACTAAGTAAACTAGTTAAACTTTCGCGATAGGAAGCCGTGAAACCTAGCGCTATTTCTTGGCTGGGAGTTTGCTCAATGGGTTGCCGAAAAGTAAAATCATAGGATGTGGAATTTGCAAAGATATCCAAGATATTAAAGGGCTTCTCTAGTACGTTGCTGTTGCCATTATTAAATGCAAATGCGATCGTGCCATTGTAGGGATTGATCGGCAATGTATAACTGAGATCATAGGAATTACTTCCATCGGTGTTGCTATATCCCACATTTAGCGTATCGCCCAATCCCGTTAAATTGGCTTCACTAACTTGGACTTTGCGACGCAACGAACCAACACTAGGAGCACGGTTATTATCTAGCGATAGTTGCGCACTCAAAGACTTTGCTTCTCGAATCCGTACTTCGAGAATATTTTGCCCAGCACGTGTTCCTGCGGACAGCTCTGCGGATACACTCGCAATTAAAGGATTGATTTGGAGAACTTGTAAGGCTTGAATCAAGCGATCGCGGTTAAGTGGTGCGCCTGTCGCAATATTCATCCGCGATCGCACATAGTCTGGACTCAAGCGCTCAACCCCAGTAATTTTTATTTCTTCTAGCCCACCTTCAATTACTTGGATTTTGACTACGCCATTCTGCAAATCTTGGGTAGGAATAAATGCGCCAGAGGTAATATATCCTCTACTTACATACAAATCTGTGATCAGCGATCGGGCTTTTAACAGTTCCGAAAAAGTGATTGGACGTTTAGTAAAGGGAAGTAGAACTTGATCAAGTTCTACTTGAGAAAATGCTGTATTACCTAAAACCTCAAATCGATTAACCGTGATCGTTCCAGTTACAGGTATTTCTTTTTGAGGAGAGCTAGGCTGGCGTGATGGGTTTAATAATTCGTCAGGCGAGGGAAGAGGTTTTGGCGTTTGGACTGGAGGTTGTGTCGAAGGCGATCGCAACGATGGCGTAATAATTTGTGGTGTTAGGGTATTAGCTCTTGTTTGCGCAAATATTGGCAAAGTAAACCCAACATAGCTAGTCAAACCAAAGCTTAAATTTACAATTAACCCTAGGATTTTCAATCGTCCATAGCTCTCCGACATAAACACATGTACCTACACAACTGCAATATTGATTTGCTGGACTGTAATTTACTCGGATTATGTCATTTGAGCAAGTATAAACCCAAGATAGAGAATAGCGGCGCAAAGCGCCGCTATTCTCTATCTTGGGTTTTATAGCCTTAGCCACTTTTATCAAGACAAATCAAAACCCAAATAGTGAGAGGCTGCGCTTTGCGCAGCCTCTCACTATTTGGGTTTTATGTCCTAACAAGAATGGCGACAACTATATAAAGACGAGAGGCGGCGCTTCGCGCCGCCTCTCATTTTTGGATCTATGTTTGGCGAGACATCAAATTAGTAAGACTAGCTAAAGCCTTGAAACCGCGTTTCATTTTTTGCTTACGCTGAATCTTACGAAGAATACTGACCACAGCCTCTAAGTCGTGTTTATCGTCTGGAGGTTTCTTGGTACGAAGATGTTTGAAGGGGAGAATCACCCCAAAATGGACTGCCGCATTGCAAAAAGCATTGAGCATAGCCCGCTCAGGTGCATGAACGCCAATCGTAGAAGATCCTACTTGAATTAAACAGCCTTTATCACTGCCTGTTGCCTCACGAGTAATATCACCAATAGTTAGGAAGCAACGCATGGTGATGTAGTCCGATACTGCTACAGGTGAAGAAAAGCTAACCTGCCAATTTCCTTTGATTGCATCTAGGCGCGAACAGAGCATTTGCCAAACAGCAAAGAACTCAGAAGGGGAGTTGTTGCCAACAATATTTTCAGATATACCAAATGAACGAGCCTTGGAGGCAGACAAGGATAGGATCGGTGCAGAAGCGTCAGGAAGGCGATTCATAGACAAGACCAAAAACTCTCTGATTAATGTACGATAATCAAAGCCAAATGTCATCCCCCATTTATAGCCAAAATATTGTTTTAAACTACTTAAACAATATTTTTACTGTTTTTTGCTGGCTCTACATCTCTATAGCTTGTATTTTCACTAGAGGGCATGAATTACGTTTGTGACTACTCCCCAAATATGTAGCTCCATATTTTCGCCAATTTCTATGGGCTGAAAATTCGGATTTTCAGGCATTAACCATAATTTGTTGCGATGTTTACGCAGGCGTTTCACGGTTAGCTCTCCATCGACCACAGCGATGACTACCTTGCCACTGATGGCTTCAAGAGAGCGATCGACTACAAGTAAGTCACGAGGATGTATACCTGCATCTTGCATTGATTCTCCGACTACTCGAACCAAAAAGGTTGAGTCAGGATGTTTCACAAGATGGCGATTGAGGTCAATTTTGCCTTCTATGTAATCTTCTGTTGGAGCTGGAAATCCTGCGGCGACAGGATTGAGAAAGAGGGGCACTCGACATTTTGTATAGTTGTCTGTTTTAAAAATAGATGAGACAATGGATGCTGGTTCTACCTGTTGCGGATCTCTAGCGAGTGCTTCTAAAATTTCATCAGCGAGGCTAATTGGTAACCGCACAGCCTTTGTTGTTTCGTTATATTTGCCAGTACCTACAGGACGACCTGCTCCCTGACGTTTCCCACCACGCGGCATAGTATTCTCCAAAATTTATTTACATATGTACTGCGATCGCTACAGTTGCACGAATATTGTACGCTAATCATATGATTTAGTCGCCTATATGTCATATATAAATTAATTGTTGTTTGGGTATCTAGTCATACGATCGTAAAAACTATCTAAATGAGCGGCTAAATAGGAGTGGGTAATTTAGCAACTTGATTGATGACGGGAATGATAATGGGCGAGCAATTAACAATGAAATAATCCTAAAACACAATTAAATTATTCAAGTTAAGTCATGTTTTTATTATTTTTCTTATAACAAGCTAGAAACGATAATTTAAAGAGTGTGATTCCATGATAATATGTAAAAAAATTGTGAACAAACTACTAATGTCACTTGAACTTCTACTAAATTCTCTTCGTGATAGAGTTCCGTTTCCAACAATGAGTGCTATTTTGAAGCTCTCAGATCTTCCAGTATCTCGCGGGGCAAAGAATACAGTTGACAGAATATTAAAGGAAGTTAGTGAAGGGAAAAAAGATTATTCTAGTGAACTCGAAAAGTTAAATGATTTCTATTCCGATCACCTTTTGATATGTGAAAAAGCTGTTCAGCTATTTCCTGTTGATAGAGAAAGAATTAATAAGATTATCAAATTGCTTAAAACGCATAAAATAGAAAAATCTGATTTTCGAGACTCATATCCTTTCCCTTTATCCGAAGATAAGCTAAGAGCGACGAATTCAGGGTTAAGTCTAGTCAAGATAGTAGAATCTGATGAGAACTTAAACTTAATTTTCTGCTCCAAGCGATTTTTTACTGAGCGAATTGAAATTAATACTTTTGACCTTAGCCCAGCAACCAAGAAAGAGCTTGACACCTATGATGAACTTTTTGGAATTAAGAATTATTTTCGCCAATTTTTTGATGTTGTTGTTTTATGGAAACATAAACCTCATATAGAAGTCAGGGTTGATGTAGCCCGCAACATATCTTTTCAAGATAGAAAAAAATATACTTTAGAAATAGCTGGTCAATTTAATAATCTTATAGAAAGGCTTTTAGGTATTCCATCTGTTCTCAAGGCTCCTGTAAATTTTTTCCCTCTTATTAAAAAATTGTATGACAAGAAAGGTGAAGGAAAAGTGGGTGAACTTGCATTTACAACCACTCAAGGGTCTATAAAATTTGAGAGAATGCGACTTGGCTCGGTTGATTTACGAGATGAGATATATCATAAAGCTGGAAAAGCTGCTGTAAAAGATATTGATCCTTATCGACTTGCTATTTTATGGGATTCTCCCATTTCAGAGTCGTTAGATATCAAAAACCAACTTGAACTTTTTCTACAAGGGCATTGTCGAGATTTAAGTGCTGGAAAACAAATTCTTGAAGATATAATAATTAGAAAATGTAGCTGTCAAGAGGACTATAAATTTGTTTTTGAAAAAATAAATGAGTATCTCAAAGATGATGGATAGTAAGGAACGAATATTAAGGCAAATTAATGAAGATTGGGGAGAAACTCCTCAATCAAAACTCTGTGCGATTATACTTGATTATTTACTTCAATTTCCTGCTAATCAGCTAGCACATATTACCTATGGTAGATTACGAAATATTATAAGTACACACTATAAAGATAGTGACTTACTTCTAGCTATCCAATATTTAATTGGTGATGGTACAAAACTACTGGAAGTAGGGTTTGAACTTATTGAAGAAGATGATAGCTTTCCCTATCCTCTTGCAAACTCTGAAGTAAAACTAGCAAAAGAGACTGGAGAGCTTTATCATCCAGAAACAGGTGAAATTGTCGATGATTATGAAAGTAAAGTATTTATGTACTTTAAACCAAGTTATCTATTTGAATCTATAAGTAAATAAATCAACATGTCAATTATTGAAAATTTGACTCTCAAACAATTGTCTGAAGAAACAGTAATGTTACCCAAACTGGCACACTTTGCTTCAAGAGCATTAGTAGATACTTATGATGAATTTATTAAGATTCTTCATCAAGATATTGATGAAATAATTCAGGATATTCAAGAGAATCCTGAACTTAAACAAAACGATAGTGAAGATCGATTAACTTTGGACACATTAGTTAATCTTCGCCGACTTGGATATGAGGCTTCACACGATTCAAAAGTAGGAGGTCATACTGACTTATTAGTAAAACATAGTAGAGGATATAAATGGATTGGTGAAGCAAAAATTCATGATGGCAATGCTTATTTATGGAAAGGATTTATGCAGTTAACTGAAAGATATTCAATTGGCGACCATAATCAGAAAGATGGAGGAATGCTTATTTACCTTAAAATCCCTAATGCAGATAGAGTAATACAAAGCTGGAAAGAATATTTGGAATCCCAAAATTTACCAGAATACAAATATGAAACTTGTTCGACAAATAATCTTTATTTTTTCTCGAAACATAGACATACAAAATCAGGTCTAATTTTTACTGTTAGGCATATGACAGTATTACTTCATTTTAATCCTCAGGATTCTACTAAAAAAAGCAAATCTCAATCATCTTCTAAAAGTAAATCTAATAAAAAAGAAACTGAATAAATATTTGGATAGTTTAAAAATTTTGTCTAAAAAATATGAAGCCAACGGTTGTATATATTCCCCAAGAAACTGAACAAGTCATTGAGCAACTATCAGTACAAAGAGGAAAAACACCTTCTGAAATTATTCAAGAAGCAATCCAACTTTATGTTGTGAATAAGAAAAAGACATTGCCTAAATGTGTTGGCATGGGCAAAAGTGGTATCTCCGATCTCTCTGAACGAGTAGATGAACTACTGCATCAGTAGACATTAAAAAATCGACTACTTAGAACTATTGCCGTAATCTAGCAATGCAATCATAGATAGAGCTTTACATCATCTGGGCGATCGCTATCAATGCTTTCTTTAAAACGCTCAAAAGCAATCTTAGCTTCTTGGATCTCTGGAGCAATTAACCTAAATCTGTAGAACACCAATTCTTGTCCAGCTTGCCACTCAAAACGCACCTGAAGTAAAGGACTCACCCATTCAGGATTCATTATGTTTGATTGGAGATATATAGAAACTGCTGATAATCGCGATCGCAAGCCACCAAAGTAATTGAACTTGAGGACGATACCAAACTGTATCAAACAAGCCATGCGTCATCATGCCAACGATTGTCGCGATCGCAGCGATAATCCATAAACCATCCATATTGCGATCGCTTCTCAATCGATTCAATGCAATCCATGCTTGGCGAAAGATGGAGAAAATCAGCCATCCATAGCAAATTACGCCAATAATTCCTGTCTCTACAGTTAACTCTAATGGCACTGAATAAGCTCCGAGGGCACTATAACCAGATCTCTGATAAAGCGGATAAACCAAATTAAAAGCTTTATTCCCAGGGCCAATTCCCAAAATTGGCTTGGCTTTGATCATATTCAACACTGACATCCACACATTGACCCGAAAAGCATTACTGCTATCTTCCGTTCCAAAAATACTGACAACACGCTTACGCAATGTTGGAACCAGAATTGTCCCCAAAGCGATCGCACCAGCAGTTCCACCAAAAGTAACTGGCAAAGTCCAAGTTGGTAAACGTTTACCCCACCAATAAACTAATAGAAGCACTAGAGCAAAGCTTTCAGCAGCTAATCCCAATAGTCCGCCACGGCTTTGAGTCTGAGTAATACAAAATGCGCCCAATATAGCAACGACTGCGCCCAATATTTTCATGCCCCAACTGCGCCAATGAATTGCAGCGATCGCACCTAAGGGTAAAGCTGGTATTAGATATCCAGCAAGGAGATTAGGGTTGCCAAGGAAACTATAAACCCGCGTAGTTCCAGCAGTCTCAGAAGTAATATCAGTCCATGTAGCTAATTCGGGTGCGCCCAGATACCATTGCTGCACTGCATAGGCACAAACTACTAATGCGGTTACCAAATACGTTCCTACTAAAACCGAGCGCCAACCCAAGCGCATTATTCGACTCATTGACACGAAGGCAATCATATAAATTGTCAGCTTAACCATGCCATCAAGCGCAGCTATACGTACAGGTGAAATTAAAGTGGCAATGAGTGCGATCGCCCAATAGCTGATCAAAGGCAAATGAATTGGTGTCCAGATTGGTACTGATTGATCTTCGCCATCACGCCGATCGCTGAGCCACATCATCAACCATGCGATCGCTACGGCAGCCCCAATTACCCCAGTTTGGGCATTCTCTAGAAAAGGCAAAGTGGCGATGAGAATCACTAACAAACCGCCCAAAAATTTCGCACCTAATAATCGGCTACCATCACGCCAGCCCTGTAATGGGCTAATTAACTGCAAAAATTTATTGTAGACATGGAGAAATGGTAGTTTGAGCTTGGAATTCATACGGGGAGAATTAACTGGTTATGGACATCGCAAAAATATTAGGTCTAAGCGACCTTACACCTTGTATCTTAGAAGAAAAGCACAGGCAGTAATTATTTTTTAAAGCAATGACGGACAAACTTGACTCCGCAGAAGCCTACAATGATCGTGGCATGGAACGTGCCGAGAATGAAGATTTTACAGGTGCGATCGCTGACTATACCGCCGCGATCGCTATCGATCCCAACTATGCTGAGGCATACTACAATCGCGCCTACGATCGCTCTGAGCTCGAAGACTATGCTGGTGCGATCGAGGATTATAACAAGGTGATCGAACTTGCACCCGACGCTGCACCTGCCTATTTTAATCGGGGCTTAGCCAAGGCAAAACTTGGTGATGCTGAAGGGGCAAATGCTGACTGTGAATACGCCAAAACTTTAGGGCTATAAGAGGAAAGGCGGCGCTTCGCGCCGCCTTTCCTCTTTTTTTGGATTGGGAGACGTAACATTTAGTTACAATAAGCTACTGACTAATTGCCAAAGCACCACCAAATTCCTATGACCCGTGACCTGCGATCGTTTCTCAACCTGCTCGAAGAACGCAAACAACTTCATCGCGTTAAAGCCCTTGTCGATCCTGAATTAGAAATTGCAGAGATTAGCAATCGTCTTTTACAGTCGGCGGGACCAGCACTGCTATTCGAGAATGTCAAGGGTTACAAAACTCCAGTTGCAGTAAATCTATTGGGCACAGTGGAGCGCGTCTGTTGGGCGATGGGCATGAAGGAGCAATCGGAATTAGAAGTACTCGGCGTGAAATTAGGCAAGCTGCAAAGCCCAAAACCACCTAAAAAAATCTCTCAAGCGATCGAATTCGGCAAGATTCTCTTTGATGTAGTCAAGTCTCGTCCTCAAAAAGTTCTCTTTGGAAATGCGCCTTGTCAAGAAGTGGTCTTGCAAGGAGATGATGTCGATCTCGATCAGATACCCATTCTTAAGCCCTATCCTAAAGATGGGGGGCGGGCGGTGACTCTTGCCCTAGTAATCACTAGAGATGTGGAGAATGGCATTCCTAATGTAGGCGTATATCGCTTGCAGCAGCAGTCTAAAAACACGATGACGGTGCAATGGCTGTCAGTTCGTGGCGGCGCGAGACATTTACGCAAAGCAACTGAGGCAGGAAAGAAACTGGAAATTGCGATCGCGATCGGTGTTGATCCAGTTCTGATCATGGCGGCAGCGACTCCCATTCCTATAGATCTATCAGAATGGATTTTTGCAGGACTCTATGGCAATGAAGGCGTACAACTTACTAAATGTAAAACCCTTAACTTAGAAGTTCCCGCCTGTGCGGAATATGTTTTAGAAGGCACGATTACGCCTCATGAAGTGGGAACTGATGGGCCGTTTGGCGACCATATGGGCTATTACGGCGGTATTAACGATCAAGCGCCACTGATTAGATTCCATTGCATGACCCACCGCAAAGATCCGATTTATCTAACTACCTTTAGTGGCTTGCCTCCCAAGGAAGAAGCGATGATTGCGATCGCTTTAAATCGCATCTATACGCCGATCCTTCGCCAACAGGTTTCTGAAATCACCGATTTCTTCTTGCCAATGGAAGCGCTGTCCTATAAAGCCGCAATCATTTCGATCAAAAAGGCTTATCCTGGGCAAGCTAGACGAGCTGCCTTAGCATTTTGGAGCGCCTTGCCTCAGTTTACCTATACCAAGTTTGTGATCGTCGTTGACCATACGATTAATATTCGCGATCCGCGTCTTGTCGTTTGGGCTCTGAGTTCCAAGGTTGATCCTACCCGCGATGTATTTATCTTGCCCGATAATCCCTTTGATTCCCTTGATTTTGCCTGTGAGAAGGAAGGGCTGGGCGGACGCATGGGCATTGATGCTACGACTAAAATCTACCCTGAAACCGATCGCGATTGGGGAGATCCATTAGAGAGCGATCCTGATGTGGCGGATATGGTGACGCGCCGTTGGGCTGAATATGGTTTGGCTGACTTGAAGCTGGATGGAGCCGATCCTAATTTGTTTGGCTATGACATTCACTAGCCTTAAAACCCAAAACAAAAGTGGCGGCGCTTCGCGCCGCCACTTTTGTTTTGGGTTTTGATTTGTCCTATATACCAAGAAATGCAAAAAATGTAGGGGCAATTCATGAATTGCCCCTACATTTTTTTGGTCACACTCAAACTAAAGATTGATATTATTCTTCAAACTGCCAACGATCTTGAGATGCGGCTTCGTCGAAGAAGCGTTTAGGACGAAGAGTCAGGGTGATTTTGCCAAATAGCTTCACATCTGGCGAAGACTCAAACCATGCAAACTTGAGGTTCCCATCTTCATCAGCGATCGCAAAATAGCCGTTTTCATCCCAATCACATTGAGCGCGATCGACTAGTACTAAAACATCTTCAACGCGATTGCGAATCGTACTAACGACCTCTTCTTGAGTGATCGCTGCTTGCAAAGTATCTGTATTACATGAAACGATCACTCCATCTTCCGCTTCATGAACCACAAACCATCCTGGCAGAGTTGCCCACGTGGACTCACTAGAGGAATGTACAATCCCAAAAGGAGCCAGTTCATCAGCAAATGGAACAGCTTTGAACTGCTCAATTGACATTGGCAAAGTACCGACGACAGGCAAAATGCGAGGGATACTATCTTCAGAATCGTAACGGAAGTTAGGCAGCTTAGGAGCTTTCTTTTTGGTAGGGTTAGCCATGTCAGTAAGCAGACGTTCGATCGCCGATCGCGCCTTTTCACTATGGGCAAAGCGCAAGCCTCTCGCAATCAATCTTGTCCGTTCTTGCGGATCGATCTTGCCTTGAGCAGCTTTTAGAACTTGTAATACGACTGCATCTCCAGGATGTCGAGTAAATCCGTCAGGCAAATTTGCCACGGAGGAAGCTTCTTTAATCGCCTTGACCACATCTTTGGCTTCTAAAACATCAAGATTCTTCTCAAGAGCAAAGGTCGCCATCGCTACTCTTTCAGACTGATTGAGTACGCGCAACTCATTGAGAATGTCACTTCCCTTTTGCTCAAAATGTGCAAGGACAATATCGGTAGCGTTTCCTGCTTGTAGGCTGGCATAGGCCTGTGAAGCAACGACAATCTGATTTTGTTGAACTGGCTCAAAACCCGTATTTTCAAAAATTGCGAGGGAATTCTCTCCCATTTTTTGTAGCATTTGGCAAGCAATTCCCCACTGCACCCAAGTGCCTTCTTTATGGCGCAAGAGTCTCAAAAGTCCTTCAGAATCAGTTGGAAGTGTGGGTACGGGGGTCGGCATAGTTGTAATATAAAGTAAAAGCGATTTTTTGTGGAGCGGCAAAGCCGTGTCACAAAAAGTTACTTCTTTATTTTACTGCGAATCACTTACTCAGGTAATTTTTTGATCTCCTCAACTGTGTAATTGTAATATTCTGTATTACCCTGCTGCTTGTAAAGTGTGGCGGCTTTTTGGAAGTCCATTTTTGCCCCTTGAATATCTTTGGATGTTAACTTTGAAGAACCTCTAGCATTATAGGCATAAGCATTTTCAGGGTCAATGCGGACAGCTTCACTAAAATCAACGATCGCTCCTTGGTAGTCAGCCAATCTATACTTCGCTTCCCCTCGACCGACATAGTTTCCCATAAGTTCAGGTTTGAAGCGGATAGCTGTGCTAAAGTCAGCGATCGCTCCTTGGTAGTCTCCTGATTTGTTTTTCGTTACCCCACGATTGTAGTAAGGAATATCATTGTCAGGTTGGATGCGGATGGCTTCGCCATAGTCCGCGATCGCCCCTTGCGAGTCTCCTGATAAACCTTTCAAAGTTGCGCGGGAGGAATAGGCTGCGGCATAGTCAGGATTAATGCGAATGGCTTCATTAAAGTCGGCGATCGCGCCCTGAGTATCTCCCGATCTTCCCTTCTCTAATCCTCGATTGTAAGAATCTTCAGCATTGCGATCGGACTCTTTGGTAGTAGTTTCGGCTTTGGCACTAGGAGATAGTTTAGTAGTATTTTCCACTTTCTTATCTCCTGATTCGTCTGACGTGCTTACTTTTACTTCACAAGCGTATAGAAAACTTCCGATCAGAAAGACCAGCAGCAATCTACTTACACTCTTAAATGGATTGTTTATTTTTTGTCGATTAATCATCAATCTTTCGGGTATTAATGCTAATGAGGAAAGTTAGGAAAGGGGATCAAAAAGAAGTTTATGCTAGATAGTAGATGTCTCAGGCACACTCTAAGAGAATTCCTCAAGTAATTTGATGATTCGATTATATTCTTCTGTATTACCCTGCTGTTTGTATACCTCGGCTGTCTTTTGTAAGTCCGCTTTAGATCCTTGTGTATCTCCCGATTCGATCTTCGCTATTGATCGATGATAGTAGGCATTGCCATCGTCAGGCTTAAGTCTAATGGTTTCGTCAAGGTCAGCGATCGCACCTTTAAAGTCTTTTAAACTCAGTTTCGCGAATCCACGGTTGTAGTAGATCAAGAAATCGGCAGACTGATCAGTTTTAAAACGCATCACCTTATCAAAGTCATCGATCGCGCCTTTAAAGTCTTCAACTCTATTCTTCGCCATTCCACGAACTAAGTAGGCTGCGGCATCGTCAGGCTTAAGGCGAATGGCTTCATTATGGTCAGCGAGCGCTCCTTGCTCATCCCCTAAAGCAGACTTCACTGTTCCACGATACCCGTAAGCAGTAGCATAGTCAGGCTTAAGGCGAATGGCTTGATCAAGGTCAGTGAGCGCACCTTTTTTATCTTGTGCTTTGCTCTTGCTGATTGCACTATTGTAGTAAGCCTCAGCCTTGTCATCAGATTCTTTATTTGTGTTTTCTACCTTAACACCCGATTCTCCTGACGTACTCACCTTGACTTCGCAAGCGCAAACAGCGCTTCCGAGCAGAGCAATCAGAAGGAATCTAATTGCACTTCTAAATGCATTGGTATGAGCACAATTTGATGTAGATAATTTAGAGAAAAAAAACATACATACCTAGTTTGTTTATGAGGTTAAATAGTTCGATTGGGCTATTTCCGCAAATTATTCAAGATTTCTGTAGTAATCTCAAACATTTTCTTTAAGTGTGGACAGCATTCTAATGGAATGTTGATACTTAACTCATGACTGGTAATACCTTGCTCATTCTGAATATGTGAAACCCTAGTAACAGGAAAATAAGAGAGGAAATATTCCGCTATTTTGCATGGTTCCCTCTCTCCAAGATTTCTAGATGTAGCCAAGGCTGGCCATATGCTACATCTGCCCAATTGCCTCAGCCACTTGTTTCATCTTACTGTAACCTTCTGTGTCACCTATCTTCTGATATAGCTCTGCGGCTTTTTCTATATCCGCTTTACCGCCCTGTTTGTCGCCAAGTTCCACCTTAGCGAACCCACGACCAGAATAAGGTTCGGGCTGTTCAGGAGTAAGTCGTATAGCTTCGGTGAAGTCAGTGATCGCGCCTTGTTTATCGTTTGCCGATCCCTTTGCGCTACCACGCTTCCAATACCCAGCGGATTCTTCAGGTTTGAGACGAATGACTTCACTAAAATCAGCGATCGCTGCGGCATAATCTTTCATCTGAGAATGTGCCGTACCTCGGTTCCAATGTGCTTCAACATAGTCTGGCTTGAGGCGAATAGCCTCACCAAAGTCAGCGGCGGCTCCTTTGGCATCTCCTGCTTTCCCTTTCTCTAAGCCACGCTTGTAATAAGCATCAGGACTGTCAAGGGAGTCTTTAGCAGGACTTTCAGTCTTGGAACTAGGAGATTCTTTCGCAGGACTTTCAGGGTTGTTGCTAGGAGAGGCTTTAGCGGTTTCGGTCGCACTAGGACTCACCGTACCCGAAGTGCTTACTTTGACTTCGCAAGCATACAGAAAACTTCCAGCCAAACCAACCAACAGCAATCTGGGAAACATTGATATTGAAGCCATGGGAATCTAAGCCTTATTTTTTGAATTAGACAATAGTCTAAATACTGATAGCTGTCGCAAATCTTGTTACAGCAAATGGAATGAAAAGTTATTACTTAGGAAGTTTCTCGATTTTCTCAATTACGGCAGTTGCCGCACTAGCTTTTTCGGTCTCCCCACTTTTCTTGAATAATTCGGCAGCCTTCTCAAGATCAGCCTTGGCTCCTTGCAAATCATCTGACTGGGCTTTTGCTAATCCACGAGTATAGTAAGGACCACCATCTTCGGGGGTAAGACGAATCGCTTCATTGAGGTCAGCGATCGCTCCTTTATAGTCCTTTAGCTTTGCTTTTTCGGCTCCACTGTTGCCGTAGGCGAAGGCAAAATCAGGACTGATACGAATAGCTTCTTTATAATCGGCGATTGCCCCCTGACTGTCGCCAGCCTTAGCTTTTTCAACGCCACTGTTGTAGTATTTCGCCGCTTCTTCAGAAGGAGCTTTGGCACTGGTTCCTGCGGCTGGAGTTTCTGCGGTCGTCTTAACCTCAGTCCCGCCCGACACACTTACTTTAGCTTCGCAAGCATAAAGTAAGCTCCCCATTAGAGTAATTAGCAGCAATCCACGCAATTTTAATAATGAAGCCATCATAATTTGTTCTTTCCTGTCTAATATAAAATATCAGTTAACAATGATAATTTCCCTAGCAAAGCGGGAAGCATTACAATTATTATTGACTAAAAAGATTCAAACAGCAACTTTTTTGAAATTGTTTTTATGCTCGCGCATGGAATTCACAAAACGCTCGAACAGATAATCGGCATCGTGAGGACCAGGGCTAGCCTCTGGGTGATATTGCACTGAGAAGATTGGCAAAGTTTTATGCTCTAAACCTGCGACCGTGCGATCGTTGAGGTTGATATGGGTCAACATTGCAGGTGATGTATCAAAGGATTCACCTGTGAGCGCAAAACCATGATTTTGACTGGTTATTTCTACTCGGCGATCGGCATTTTCAGCTTGGTTTTGGGCAGGTTGATTGAGTCCGCGATGTCCAAACTTTAGCTTGAAGGTGTCGCCACCCATCGATAAACCGAGAATCTGATGTCCTAAGCAAATACCAAACATCGGCTTGTCCGCAGCAAGCAAAGCCTTAGCAGTTTCGATGCCTTGAGTAACGGCAGCAGGATCGCCAGGCCCGTTTGACAGGAAAATTCCATCAGGATTATAAGAGAGAATCTTTTCGGCGGAAGTATCGGCGGGAACGACGATCACGCGGCAACCATAGCTAGCAAGGCGGCGGAGAATATTACGCTTTACTCCGAAGTCGATCGCTACAACAGTCATCGCTTCACCTGTTAACTGCGATGGTTCGATGAATTCCCATTCTGGCAAGGTTTTGTCTGACCATTCGTAAATGCGATCAGTTGAGGCGGCTTGAGCAAGGTTTTGTCCTTGCATCGAGGGAGCTGCTTTTACTTGTGCTAATAAGACTTCAGGATCAAGAATTTCCGTGGAAATACCACCATTCATGGCTCCAAGCGATCGCAACTTGCGAGTTAAAGCGCGAGTATCAATCCCTGCAATGCCGACGACATTATGAGCCTTGAGGTAATCGGGCAAGGACTGACGCGATCGCCAATTACTAGGGACAGCCGTAATATTTCGCGCAATTACACCACGCACCTGTGGGCGATCGGATTCATCATCTTCGGGGGTTACGCCTGTATTGCCAAGTTCGGGACAGGTAAAAGTTACAATTTGACCTCGGTAGCTGGGATCGGTCATTACCTCTTGGTAGCCAGTCATACCTGTATTAAATACTACTTCGCCGATCGCGGTTCCAGATGCGCCAAACGCATAGCCACGGTAACAAGTACCATCTGCCAAGACCAAAATTGCTGCTTGCTTTGTTGCCATATCTTCAAATACTCGTTCGTTGCTGTCCACTATTCAGTTACTTATTTTGGACACTAGCGCACATTCTAAACGTTATCTAGGTCACAAGATCAAAAAAGAAGGCTTGCAATGCAAGCCTTCTTTTGATTTAGCTAAGAACTTCAGCGATTTCAATTACTTGACCATCGGGGTCTTTGACCAAAAAGTTGAGAGGCTTTTCGCTACGGACTTTGTGTTTAATACCTTTGACTTGAATCTGCAATAAGAGTTGCTCTACGCAATCGCGATTAAAGCAAATATGTCGTCCTCGGTTTGCGTCGGTAACATTGGCTCCAGGGACAATGTGCAATTGGACGTTTTTCTTGAGTTGATACCATGCGCCATCCATGTCTGCTGAATATTGCTGCGATCGCGATCGTCTGGCTTCGGCAGGAATATAAATTGGATCAGCAGGTGCGCCCATGCCATATTCGTAGCCATAGTAATAATGTAGCGGCACATCTGCGATCGGCAGTTTCATTTCGCCTTCGTAAAAATATCGCGCTTGATCGAGGTTGGAAACCATGATCGTGTGTACTTTCGGTGCGCTGGTGAGAAACATCCACATGGCAACTGCGTATGCGCCGAGGAGCATAACCATGATGCCTTGAGTAGAAAAAATTGACTCCATCGTAAAGCAACTACATATTAAGAGACTTAGGCTTTTAGTTTAACGCAACTGTCATGGGTTTAAGTCACAAACTACACGATCTGACGATTTGCCTCATGGTTAGTGCGGCACAAAGTGCCGCACTAACCTATAAATCTAGGTATCGTAGGGAATATCTGAGGGCTTTTTGCCAATGGTTACCGTAAAGCTAGGAAATTTTACTAAGTCCGCAGTAAATTTTTCATCTAATGTCAGGGCATATTTGCGATCGGATAATAAAACTACGGGAATATGCTCTCGATCTTCTTTATTAGAAACTAACTTTCTTTCTACTTTTTTTGTGAAATGCTCTTGCTTAAATTCTTTTATCTGCTCGTTACTAATTCGATTTAATCGACCTTGCTGGGTTAATAAGTTAATAATCACGGCAATATTATTACCTGATGCTGCATGTCCCATCGTTCTGTAATATTCAGCTATCAGTTTTTGGGAAACAACTAAGTGAGCGTTATCATCATGTTTTTTGGGATTAGAATTAAATCCTATTAACCATTTAATTAATTCTTTGTACTCAGGATCGAGAGGATTAGAGAAGTTTTTGGCTATATTATTATCGATAAATATATCTTTTCTAGTCATTAGAAATTTTTAAAATTTAAACCTATCAAGCATTGAGAGCAATGTCCATCGTATCAATCATATATGTCTCAAAGAATCCTTTGGGAGCATTTAAGATTTGTCCATCTTTAGTAAATTCAATGCGATGAGCAATGCTGCCATCTTTAATCGAGTTTTCAAAATAATAAACTGCTACATCTTCAGGCTGAATTTCTCCTTTAACAATTAGTAATCTCATTCTATTAAGCAAATACTCACTATGAGTTTCAACAATATAGTTCTTATTTCTCTCTTTAACTTGCTTAACTAAATAGTCACCTAAGTTAGCTTGAACAGATGGATGTAAATGTATTTCTGGCTGAGACATGATTAATGTTGAGTTATCTCGCAACTGTAAATCAGCAACAATAATCGGTAAGAATTGACTAATACCAAAGCCAACATCAGCCAAAGATTCCCATTTACTCCTACCTTTGACTTTAACTTTTATCTCAAATCTTCCACCTAATAGTCTACGAGGTTTTATATCATAAATCATTTTTAAATCTTTAAGAATAGAAACTAGCTCATATAACTCTTCAGATTGCCTGTCATTCCAATCTAAGACTTGATCGATATAGCCGCTACCAAATCTATCAACTTTATTACTTGTTATTGACTGATAATAAGTACGATCAGGATGTAGCCTAAAAGAACTTATAAAGTTAAAGGTCTCATCTAGATCTTGATAAATTTCGCCTAAATAATAACCAATAGAGCCAAATTTATGATAATTTTGTAATTCATCAAGATTTTGAATCTTAACATTTACAATATCTTTGTCATCCTTATTTTTAAAGGTAGCATTTACGGTGTAGCACAAATCTTTTTGATTTATCTCATTTTGACCTATTCGATCAACAACTTTAGAATAATTTAATTTAGGCAATTTACTCAACGTATCAAAATACCAAGATGTATTAAGATGATGAAATTCACTGTCGCTAAAAGAGAAATCTACTTCAATTCCCAGATAATTCTTTAGATTATGATTGAAAGACACCTCTTCAAAGCCTCCCATACTAACGTATTTACCATTCAGTGATAAATAAAAGGGGAAAGATTTATCGCTATTGACATTAAGGCTTTGGAACGGCACTAGTACCCCATAGATTAGAGAGCTTTTACCACTACTATTTTCACCTGTAAGTAAAGTTATTTTTGAGAAAGAAACATCTACTTCTTTGAAGCATTTAAAGTTTTTTAGAGATAATCGATGAATTTGCATAAGTGTTCTTCTGAAAAGACTATTTTTAGATATTGGTTAAGTTTATATTCTGTGATTTTATGATTTTGTGATCGCGATAAATCTCTAACGAGTTACTGAATCTAAATACTTGGTAAAAATTATAAAAGTCCTAGCTTTGTTTTACTACATTTTTATTCATTTTGCCGATCGCTTGCTAAGCGTAAAATTTTCCCTGCCAACATCGCTGCTCCGAAACCATTATCAATATTGACCACACCCACACCCGTCGCACAGGAATTAAGCATCGTTAGCAATGGCGCAAGCCCATTAAAACTAGCACCATAACCGATACTCGTCGGCACAGCCACAATCGGACAATCCGCCAAACCTGCAACCACACTTGCCAACGCCCCCTCCATGCCTGCGACTACGATAATCACATCAGCATCAGCGATCGCATCACGATGACTGAGCAAGCGATGGATTCCTGCCACACCCACATCCCAAAGTCGCTTAACTGTAAATCCACATAGCTCGCCTGTGACAGCCGCTTCCTCTGCGATCGGCAGATCGGCAGTTCCTGCGGTAAGGATTGTCATTGTGCCTTGCTTTTTCATGATTGACTCACCGAGACAGCAAATTTGGGCGATCGGGTAATATCGCAAACCGCGTAAAGATGGCTGAATCAGTTCATAAACAGAAGATGAGATCTTGGTTGCCATTACCAAAGGATTTTTGGACTCCATCACCTGCATAATCTGGATAATTTGCTCAGGAGTCTTACCTAAGCCAAAAATCACTTCAGGAAAACCTGTTCGTAAAGTGCGATGGTGATCGATTTTGGCGAAATCTCCAACCGATTCATAGTGGAGATATTTCAATTCTTCTAAAGCTCTCTCTGGGCTAAGCTCTCCTTTCGCTACTGTTTCCAGAATTTGCTTTAAGTTGTCATGCATAGAAATTAAATTTGCTGATTTAGGGCAATGCTTCGGATAGTTTACTGATTTTACGTTACCGTCAATTCTTCGCCACACTTTTAATAGGCTTGTCCGAAAGGCTTTGGAAATATAGCAATCCCGCAGAGGTTAGGAACGTAAAGTAAGCGATCGCTTGTCCAAGAAATAGGCGATCGCGAAAGCCAAACAAAGCTTTAAGCAAGATTCCAGGGAATTCTTTGTCGGGAAGAATCTCATGTACATCCCACACTAAACCACCCAGAAGACAAGAAGTTAATTCAGTTGTTGTATCAGTTGGGAAACAAAGTTTAGTCTGCGAGAGTTCGGCATAGGCTGCCACGGCTTTGTCAAGATGCCCGATCGCACTGATAACTAGTCCTGCAACGATTAATAATAGAAATACACCCATTGTTTGAAAGAATACTTTGAGATTGATGCGAATCCCGAATTGAAACAGTGCAACCCCGATCGCTACTGCCCCAACTAAACCTGCGATCGCGCCCAAAATTGGCGCAAGTCCACCTTGCAGCTTAGCGGAGATAAAAATCACCACCTCAAAACCTTCGCGCAAAACTGCGATCAAAATCAGCGTAAAAACCGCCCATCCTGCATTCTTTTCATTCGCGATCGCCTTGCCAATTCGCCCCTCGATTTCTCCCTTCAGCGCCTTAGCATTTTCGGTCATCCAAACCAACATCCAACTCAACATGGCGATCGCGATAATACCCAAAACTCCCTGCCACAATTGCCCATAAAAAGCGGCTTGATCTGGATCGGTACTTTCGACCTGTTTTAAAAACCAATTCAGTAAGGTCCCCACCACAAAGCTAGCCAAGACTCCCGTACCAATGCCGCCAAACACCCAAGGATTAAGCGAACTGCGATCGGCTTTTTTGAGATATGCCATCACGATACCCACCACAAGGGCGGCTTCGACTCCTTCGCGCAAGGTAATCGCAAAAATCGGTAAGGCTGCACTGAAATCCATATAAGTTTCCTTTAGTTTGTTAGTAGCTCTCTCTCATCCTTTATCAAAGGTAACCTATATACATTGTGATCGGTCTTAACAAAAACTAGCCGAATAGCGATCGCCTATCTATCCCCACAACCAGCGCTCGCCTCCCAGAGAATCCATCAAGCCTATCCAACTCCTATAAACTTGCGATCGACGCTCTAAAAAAACGTAAGAATGGGGATAAGAGAGATGGAAGAAGGATGGTGTTTCATCGACTTGGGGTTGGTCTTTAATCCACATTGCAAGTTCTTCCACTTTAGCTTCTAAGCCTCGCCACCTCCTCCACATTCAAACCCGAAGCCCGACTAATCGCCAGATCATCCAAAACATCCAACAACTGCCGCGCCATTTCCAATTTGCCCTCAAGCAGACCTTCAGCCTTGCCCTCAGCCTTACCCTCAGCCTTGCCCTCAGCAAGTCCTTGAGCTTTGCCCTCAGCAAGTCCTTGATTGATGGCTTTTTTAATCACATTGCGTTGATCATGGATAAACATCTCCTGCATCTCCATATCTTCAATTTGCTCAGGTGTGAGATTGATCTCATTAGCGATCGCAAATGCTTGACTAATCTCAGGCACAAGATTCATACTCTCAGGCACAATAGCCAACTGTCGTGCACATTTCAAGAAATATAACCACTTGTCAGCCAAGGTCTCTAAATCCTTAACATCCTTCTCAAATTTCGGCAACTCCACAAATACTAACTCAATGTCATAGATAGGATAATCAATCAAAAAATCTTTTTCCTTGAGAATAAACCGCGAAATTAGTTGATTTATTTCTGGAAACATCGCAAAATCGGTAATTGTCAGCGCAATTACAGGATTTAATAAACTATAGTCCTGCCCGATCGCCAATTGATTAGAATATGCCTTCGCCGCATTATACAAAATCCGCTTCTCGAAACCCTCAATATTCAACACCTGCATCTCGATAATTACAGTTGTCTCATTATCTAGTGTGGCTTTTACATCTAGATAAGTCTGCTTAACACCGCGTATTTTTGGCGCTAGATAAGGATTAAGGATCTCCAAATCTTGGATTACGGGTTTCCCATCATAGAGAATGGCATTGAGAAAGCTGATGAGAATATCATGACTCTGCTCAGAGCCAAAGATTTTCTTAAACGCATAGTCAGTTTTCGGGTTAATAAATCGCATAGTTTAATTGGGCAACGCTACATCACATTATTCTAGATTTATCTAAGGCTAAATTTTCCGATGTGGTATGTCGCTTATAAAACCAAAATTTGTTGGGGGCGGGCTTCGCCCGCCCCCAACAAATTTTGGTTTTAATTAATTTTCATTCCTAAGTAGGTTGTTGAAATTAAATGTAGGATGGGTTAGCGAAAGCGTAACCCATCATCTTTGCAGATATGATTTTA
Organism: Pseudanabaena sp.; assembly: GCA_044354985.1. Lineage (GTDB taxonomy): Bacteria > Cyanobacteriota > Cyanobacteriia > Pseudanabaenales > Pseudanabaenaceae > Pseudanabaena. The sequence continues at coordinate 20,814 of JBIKYZ010000053.1, forward strand.
CATCACTAGTGATAAAGCTTCTCACCCAACTGGGCTTTGTAACTTTAAGAAGTGACGTTTAGAGTGAGACGAATATTGCCTTTTGCTGTCGAAGACAAGACAATATTTTGTAGCGATCGCTTGATCAAGTCTACAAGATTTTTATCTATCACTGTTGAAACCACATCATCCAGTACAAATCTTGTCAACCTACCATTTTGAATGGGAATCTCTAAGACTACAGTTCCATTGAATCCAGCAGGAACTTTGATTGACTGCAATTGCTGGGCGATCGCCTGCTGGACAATACCAATATCAACACCTGCAATCCCTGAGATACTAACGATTTGGACTTTTGATGCAGTAGCTTGTTGACTTACTTTTGATGGCTCGGCAGGGATGTTTTCGCTATCAACTTTAGGGCTGAGCCTAGTGTTAAGCTGATCCCCTCCAGTTAATGTAGTTCCTCCTTGTAATCTGACTCGCGAATTATATTGCTGAGAAGGCATAGGTACAGAGTTTGGTGCAGCAGGCTTGAGACTGCTACTATTAGCGACCTCACCTGAGGTCATGCCAAAATTTACACCCTGAGGCATTTCTACTGGGACATTTACTGTAACCTTGCCACCGTCAGGATTGACGCGAACTTCTTCACTGACGGCAACAAAAGCGGTGTATTGAGAGAGCAGTCGGTAGTTGAGAGCAGTTTGAGTTACCGCATCAACAAGTGATTTGACTTCTCCGCCAAACATCTGATTCATTAAATCTTTAATGCGAGCGCGTCCCCATAGTTGGGCAATGCCGAGATTACTATTACCCTTTTCAAAATTTACATCAAGAGTTTGCTCGTAGCGTTCACCACCTGCGGCGATACCCGTGATTTTGAGTTTGCCGTTAATGCGATCGCCTTTTTTACCAAATAATACTAGAGGCTGCTCCGCAAATAGGTCAGGAGCATTACTAGGATAGATTTCGGGAGCCGCGCCATCACCTTCCCATTTCACTTGAATATTCGTAAGGACAGGATTGTTGATTTGACGGAAGAACTTCTCGGCAACTTCTTGGGTTGGTTCATCTTGACGTACTACTCGCGAAGTACCTCGTCCCATTTCAGCAACACGCTCTAACAGATAGCGATTGACGGAACTACCAACACCGAAGCTATAAAGACGGTTACCTGATTTAAGATTTTTCTGAACGGCGGCGATTACTTCATTGTCGTTGCCAATATAACCATCAGTAATTAGTACTACGCTGCGAATACGTCCATTAGATGATGAGGGGAAGTTAGTTACAGCATTGATGCCATTCATTAATTCTGTACCTCCATTAGCATCAACTTGATCGATATAGTTCATCGCCTTTTGACGATTTGCCGCAGTATTTTGGAGTGGATAGCGAGAAAGCTGGCGAGTGGTGCTAGAAAAATCAATAATTGTGAATGTGTCGTTGGGATTCAATCCGTTGATAAAGCGGCGCATCAATTCCCTTGATTTGATAATCGGATCGCCTGATTGAGAACCTGAGGTGTCCATCAAAAACACAACGTCCTTGGGCACAATTTGATCGGCACGATAAGCGATCGCAGGAATCAGATAAGTTGCAAAGTGTGAGCCTTGGTCGGTTGTGGTTGTGAGGATCGTGGGCTGAGTGCGATCGCTACT
>JBIKYZ010000473.1:0-7064 GCA_044354985.1 Pseudanabaena sp.
TATTCGCAAAAAGTATTTGTATCTATATGTAGCCATGTTTGAGTGGGCATACAATCTTAGCTGGATTGATTTTGATTTCCTTCGTCGTCTTCTTATGCCTCCTTCCACCTATTTACCTAGATGAGCCGCAAAGGTAAGTGGCATTGTCATTCGTTCTGCTTCAGCGCTAGCCAACACAGTCAACATCGCAGCCACTGCCCAAGCAGGTGAACCCATTAGCAACGGTTTGTTCACAGTCAATCTTTCTCAAGTTGCCACCACAAACACAGTGGTTAACTACAGCGTGACTGGAACAGCTACAGCTGGTAGTGACTATACAGCTTTAAATGGAAGCGTGACAATTTTAGCCAATCAGTTGTCAGCTAATATTCCGGTCACAGTGATTGATAACTTAACCCCTGAATCGACAGAGAGTGTCATAGTCACTCTGACTGGTGTCACTGGAACATCTGGTGTAGTCCTCGGTAACACAACAACCGCAACCGTCAACATCGCCGATAATGATGGAATAGTTGGAGAAGCAACCTTAAAAGTTAACTTCAATGACAACAATGTTCAAGTCTCAAACTTCAATGACAACTCCTTCCAAATCACCAATACGGGTGGTAAGACTATTTCGCAGGTAGTTATTAATGTGAGCAATGCTCTCTACCCAGATAGCGTCTTCGATCCGTTTGGGGTAGCAGGAGATAGCGCTTTCAAACCGCTGACTATCAATACCAATGGAGGTACAGGTGTCGTGACTCCCAGTGCAGCCTCTTATATCGGTACTGGTGGTGCATCTGGATATCGAGGTTTGCTACTCACCTTTAATCCTGCCGTCAGTGGTGGGTTTAACTCAGGAGAGACGGTGGGCTTCTCAATCGATATGGATCCAAACTCAGTGGCGGGAACATCAAAATCTCCATTGGACGGTGGTTCTAGCCCATTCTGGGATGTCGGTGGGGTCTCTGGGGCTGAGCTTATTGGTTCTACCTTCACAGTTACCTTCACTGATGGCACCACTGCTACAGGGCAACTGCAAGGGGCTGGTAATCAGGGTGGATCGCAGGGTGTAGCGTCCCAAAATTCTCCTAATCTCCCTGTTACCCTGACAGTGAATGGTCTGAGCGGTGGGAATGTTGGTACCTATGGCTCTAGTGGTCCAACTGTGATCGTAAATGGACCTGCTGGTAATACAGTGCGAGTCGTGCTGACCAAGGGCTTTATTCAGCCAGTTACTCCCTATGCGCAATTTCTGGCAGATCAGTTGGCAGTATTGGCAACGAAAGAGTTTCCAGCCAACAACGCAGTTGAGTTCCAGACTGTTGATGTGGTTTTGACTGGTGGACCTCAGAATATCTCAGGACTGTTTAACTTTTCTGGTGTTGCAAACTATAACTTTGCAGGAGAGGGAGAGTTGCCACTGGGGTTTGTGGCGAGTGTGATTGACCCAGCGAATGGAAATTTGCCGATTGGGCCAGTCACACAACCAATTTATCTAAAATTTGCTAGTCTTCCGAATCCAATCAATGTGACGATCGCAGCCACCACCCAAGCCAGTGAGCCCAATATCAACGGTTTGTTCACAGTTAGCCTCAGTCAGGTTTCTAACACAAACACTGTGGTTAACTACAGTGTGACTGGAACTGCTACAACTGGCACTGACTATACAGCACTGACTGGAACCGTGACGATTTTAGCAAATCAGTTGTCGGCTACTATTCCGATTACAGTGTTGGATGACTTGAATCCTGAATCAGCTGAAAGTGTTGTCGTCTCGTTGACGGGTGTTACTGGGGCTTCTGGTGTAATTCTCGGTGCCACGACTTCCGCAACTGTTAATATTACTGATAATGATGGAATAGTTGGCGGGACGATCACAGTCGAAGCAGAAAGTATCAACACACGTAGTGGCTATCGACTTGAGTCTAATGGTGTAGCATCAGGAGGATCTATGCTAGGTCTGCTAGGTGGTACTGATGGAGAGACTGGAACTGCTACCTTTGCATTTACAGGAGCTACTGGCAACTACAACATCATTCTTGGAACCTTTGATGAGAACGATGGCACGTCAACCCTATCAGTGTCTAAAAATGGGACATCGATCGGTAGTGTCTCGTTAAACCAAAACTTGGGTAATGCTTCTGCTAATGCAACCACGAAGATTGAAAGGTCTATAGCCACCAACGTGAATATAGTTAATGGCGATAGTTTCACGGTTACAGGCAACGAAAATGCCACAGAACATGCTCGTTTCGACTTTATCCGCTTTGAGTCTGTGGGACCAACACTTCCTAACGTCACTATTGCCGCAACGACTCAGGCTAGTGAACCCAATATCAATGGATTGTTCACCGTCAGCCTCAGTCAGGCAGCAACTGCTAACACTATTGTTTCCTATAGTGTGGCAGGAACCGCCCTAGCAGGGGGAACCGACTACGCTACCCTAAGCGGAACAGTCATGATTCTAGCGGGTCAACTGACAGCTACCATCCCGGTCACGGTGGTAGACGACTTAGCACCTGAATCCGCCGAGACGGTCATCGTCACTCTGACTGGGGCTAGCGGGTCTAATGCGGTACTGGGTAGTGCCAAAACTGCGACAGTTACAATTACCGATAATGAAGTGCTCTTGACACCGATTATTCTTCAGGCAGAAGCTGCTACTAATATCGTAAACTACCGCACCGAAAACTTAGGGGTAGCATCTGGTGGTCAGGTGCTGAGCTTCTTTGGAGGCAGTAACAATGAAACGGGCAGTGCCACCTTTGGTTTCAACGAAGCGGCTGGAACTTACAATATTATTGTCGGTGCCTTTGATGAAAATGATGGACTAGCCTCATTTTCGTTACAACTCAATGATTTTGAGACCAGTACGACGACCACTATCGGCACTCTAAATTTAACCTCTAATCTCGGTAGTCCCCTAGCTAATGCTCAAACCTTTGTCAGTCCAACGGTGGCGTTTGGGGTGGCTTTGACTCCTGGCGATACCATCAAGATCAATGCTTTTGAGAATGCAAGCGAGCATGCTCGTCTAGATTACATTCAATTAAACCGAGTGCTCTAAGTGAGTATCTTAGCGCTTTGTAACTTAGGCGATCGCATTGTTTAAATTCAAAGCTAAGATAGCCGTAGTCGGAGAAATTAATACACAAAACCTAAAGAGGAGTTGCGCTGCAACTCCTCTTTAGGTTTTGTGTATTAATTTTTAGGAGCTTTGCTCTTGTGGCTCCATTTCTGCTCAAATTTGTCCGTAGTATTGCTAATATATTTCAAAAAATATAACACCTTCTGAAATCTTGAGCTTGACATGCTAAACCCTTTCGTGATTTTTCGCCAAACCGTAATTGTAACTATTTGTTCTTTTACACTTACGGCAGGCGAACTTGTGCAAGCTCAAACAGAATCAGATCCTATTCTTAAAATTGGTATTGTCCAACGTTTTGGTGAAAGACCGCAGGATCGTCTTACGCTAAAGGCTCCCTCAGGAGGCAAACTGACCCTTTCTTTCCCATCTGCTGATGGGAAAAGCACGCAAACCTTAAGCAGCGATCGCATAGTTATTGACATTGCCCCACAACAATTAACGCAACCAATTCTTGAAGAGAAGTTAGTCCTTAGCAATCATCGTAGTTTTGAAAATGCGGCGGCAAGTGCTTTCCATTGGAATGAGAAGGGTATCCAGACTGAAATTGCTCAACCGAGACGTTGGCAAGTCTGGGCAAAGCGCGATATGTATGACTCGATGTTATTGCGTTATTTGTTGTTTTATACTTTGCGATCGCAAGGCAATCTGACAGTGCAGCTTGATCGTCGGATACTGCCCCAAAAAGCGATCGCTTCATGGACAGTGGGAGATTTTCGGTATAACCGCGATCGCCTTGATGTCAGTAGCAGTACTGGTATTGTCGAAGTGAGCTATCAAAGAGAGAATAAGGCTGAGATTAGCAATCGAGCTTATGCGGGTAGCTTGAGATTACAACCTAATGCTCATCAAAGTTTTACCTTAGTCAATAACGTTCCTTTAGAAACTTATGTGCGGGGTGTAGTTCCCCATGAAATTGGTTACAATGCCCCTTATGCGTCTGTACAAGCCCAAGCTATCTTGGCGCGTACTTATGTGCTGGCCAGTTTGCACCGCTTTAAGGTCGATGAATACGAACTTTGTGCTGATACGCAATGCCAAGTATATCGAGGTTTAGAAGATACTACTGAAGTTGCTGATCGCGCGATCGCTGACACGAGAGGCTTGGTTCTCACCTATAACGATAAGGTCATCGATGCGCTCTATTCGTCAACGACGGGTGGAATTACTGCAAACTATAACGATATTTGGGATGGAACACCACGCCCCTATTTACAATCGGTACTAGATTTTGCCAATCGTCCTGAAAATCAGCGATCGGCAAATATTGCTGATGATAAAAATCTCAAAGCATTTTTAGAACGTCAGGAGGGGTTTAATGAGGTGGGATGGAAAAACCTGCGTTGGCGAAGAATTGGCTCATTAGAAGAATTACAAACTTCTTTGAAAAAGTTTTTGCGATTCTCTGGAGATAGTACAACTAATTTTAGTGCGATTAAACAACTGCAAGTCTCAAAAAGAGCTACCTCAGGACGAGTTTTGGAATTAGAAGTAACAACTGATACTGGCAAAATCCTCGTCAAAAAAGATGAAATCATCGATGCCTTCGATCCACCTGATAGCACTTTCTTTAAACTAGAGCCGATTTATCAAGATAAAGTTTTGACTGGATATGCTTTTGTTGGCGGCGGATTGGGGCATGGCGTGGGCATGAGCCAGACAGGTTCTTATAATTTAGCTCGTATGGGCTGGTCTTACGATCGCATTCTCAACTTTTATTACACGAATACGCGGTTACAGAAATTGCGTCCTGAACATTACACTCCGCGACAATAAAAAAATCGCCCGCTTAGCGGGCGATTTTTTTATTGTCGTAGATCAGCGATCGCACTGAGCGCAACATTTGCGATCGCCTGATCGGTCGCTTTGGGTAAATGGTAATACTTCCCCCCACCTGCGGCGGCAAGTTCCTTTGCAAAGCCTGTAGACACGAATTTATTTTCTGTATCAATTACCAATAGCCCTAAATTTAAAGCGCGAACTTTGCGACAAATATCGATTAATTCCGCTTTGATATCAGGCTTGTTTTCAGGATCGATGGGTTCACCCATTGATCGCGCTAGAGGCACATTGCCGCGCCCATCCGTAATCGCCACAATCGTCACTGAACCAACATCGCCCGACTGCCTAGCATTCATTGCTACCCGCACAGCCTGCGTTAAGCCATGCGCTAGCGGTGAGCCACCACCGCAAGGCATCGTATCGAGGCGACGACGTGCTGCCTCAATGGAACGGGTGGGCGGTAACAATACATCAGCTTTTTCACCTCGGAAGGGAATTAGAGAAATTTGGTCACGGTTCTGATAGCTATCGGTTAACATCCGTAAAGCCGCACCCTTAGCCGATTGCATTCGATTGAGTGCCATTGAGCCAGATGCATCCACCAAGAAAATTGTTAGCGCTCCCGCCTTACGTGCTAGCTTCTTCGCTCTGATGTCCACATCCTCAACGATGACTTTGCGATGGGGTTGGCGCAATCTTCTCGCTTTTTGATAAGGAGCAGAAGCGCGGAGGGTAGCATCAACGGCAATGCGATCGCTCTTTCCTTGAGGCAAAATTGGCTTGATATAACGCCCTCGCTCTTGAGAATAGATCACATTGCGTGTACCCGATCGCCCTTGCTTCTGCATTGACTGAGCAAAGAAGAGAACTTCTGGATCAAGAATTACTCCTTCAGGATCAAAGACAAACTCTTCAGGAATTTCAGGAGATTCATCTTGCTCTTGTTCTTGTTCCTGATCCTCTTGATCTTCATTCTGTTCTTGTTCGCCATCATCTTGATCTGGTGGTGGAGGTGGCGCTTGCTGCTGTTGCTGCTGTTCGGGTTGTTGTTGCTCAGGAGAAAGAGGCGATCGCGGTACTATTACCAATTCCACCGCTTGACGCAAATCATCCGCATTAACTTGAGTCCGACTTTCCAAAGCTGCCGCTGACTTAGCTACCCGCAAAGCAAACAACTCAGCACGATGTCCCTGCACTCCACCACGTACCGCTTCCGCAACGAGATACTGAATCTGCGCCCTAGAGATCGTCACATCAGTGAGCCATTCTCTCGCCAAAATAATCTGTGTCCGCAGATCGTCAATATCCGAGTCATAACTACTCAAAAATGCTTCAGGAGAATTGGCATAGCCCAATACCATATCTACTGCTTCTACTCGTTGATCGAGGGAGAGAACTCCATCAGCCGAAAGATTAATCGCAATCCGATCCATCAGATGCTCGCCTAAAATGCCCTCTTCAGGGTTATAGGTGGCAATTAGCAAAGGTTGACAAGGATGTTGAAAGCTGATGCCTTCTCGTTCGACTTGGTTATAGCCTGTAGAGAGAACGGAAAGCAACAAATTAGAAATCTGAGGATCGAGTAAATTAATTTCGTCAATATAGAGAACGCCTCGATGTGCTTCTGCTAAAATCCCTGGCTGAAATACGGTCTGACCTTCGCGCACCGAACGACTCACATCCACGGAACCAATCAGCCGATCTTCGGTAATTCCCAATGGAATTTGGATGAATGGCGCAGGAATAACTTTGGTGACAATTTCGCTCTTGTCTTTATCCTTCATTGCCTTAACTAGCGCATCGTCCCATGTGTCGGGCTTAGTTGGATCGCAGTTACTGAGGGACTCAACAGCGACTTCGATGGGCGGCAGAAGGGCATGAATTCCACGAGCAAGGACGGATTTGGCAGTGCCGCGTCTACCTGCGAGGGCAATGCCACCGATCGCAGGATCGATCGCTGCTAGCAGTAAAGCGGTTTTAATCGCTTCTTGACCGACCACAGCCGCAAGGGGAAATGTGATAGGGGTATAAGAGATGTTGGTGGTTGGGTTGGCGGGTGGCGAAGAGACCATGCGATCGAGTTATGGGTTAGAGAATATAAAAAATTTAAGAAATGAAATTTTAAGCTTTGGGTCAATTATAGCGTTTAGTA
>JBIKYZ010000054.1:0-22266 GCA_044354985.1 Pseudanabaena sp.
TTCCTATGTGCTACTCTTGGTTTAGTTTCGATGAAGCAATTACGTTCAAACTTTGTTTCAGTATACATTCTCAGACTCTTTTATCTAAATCAAATCTCTGGATTTTCTATCTGCGTAAGGTGAGTATTTAACATTCCCCTCCCTCCCCTCGCCGAACAACATCGCATTGTCGCCAAAATCGATCAACTCATGACCCTTTGCGACGAGCTAGAAAAGCAGATAGATATCGCTAATAGCAAAAAGACCAACCTGCTTAACTCCGTGATGACAAAGGTATAGCTCAAAACCTAAAAATTTTGCTAGACTACACAACAAAGCCTAATCATATTTTTATGAAATCAATAGAACTACTAACCAAAGAACTACTATCACTGCCTAGTATTTCCAGAGCGCTTTTAGCAGAAAAACTAATTGAAAGCTTAGAATTTGATATCGATCCAGCCATTCAGTCAGCTTGGACAAATGAAGCCAAAACTAGACGCGATGCAGTGCGCGATGGATCTGTGCAGACTATTTCAGGAGATGATGCCCTAGCCCAAGTGAGAAGATTACTAGCTCAATGAAGTATGTATTTCATCCTGAAGCATTAGCAGAATATTCTGATGCAGTCGAGTATTATGCTGGTCAAAAAATCGAAATTGCCCAAGCATTTATTAATGCAATTGAAGATACGATTTTACGGGTTAGGGAATATCCCAACCGTTATGCCACAATTGACGAAGATATTAGGCGTTGCATGACACGAAAATTTCCCTATGCAGTGCTTTACACAATTGAGCCAGACTTTATTCTCATATTGGCAGTAATGCACTGTAGCCGAGAAGTTGGATATTGGAAGAATAGGAAAAAGTAACCCATTAATACTGCATTAAATAAAAGTGATTTATAGGGAAATGATTTGGTTGTGATCGCACTGTAGATCTAGTGAAATGCGATCGCAAACAAACCTCAAAATATAAGAAACTATTTAAGAATTACTTATTACGTTCAAAATCCCTAAGAGATCCCCCTCAATCCCCCTTTTTAAGGGGGAAGAATTTAATTCTCCCCCCTTTTTAAGCTACCGTGTACACACAAGTCTAGATTTTGTCTGCACACATTGAGAACGCCCTGCACTCAAGTGCGGGCTAAGAGCTAAAACCAGTTAAAACGGGTTGATTTTGTTCAGTCATTTTCAGTCATCTTTAGATGACTTTAGCTTTTAGCCAAGAACTTGAGTTCTTGGTGAGTTGTGTGTACACGGTAGCCTTTTTAAGGGGGGCTGGGGGGATCTAGACAATCTTAAATGGTTTCTAAATTAAGGAACAGGCACAGCATCTAATAAGCGCTGAATGATCTTCTTTGGCGATCGCCTTCCTGCCGCCATAATGCGATGACCTAAAACATAGGGAGCAAGGAACTTCACATCATCAGGCAAAACATAATCAGACTTGCGATTAGGATCAAGCATTTGTTGAATAAAGGCATAGCTTTGAACTGATCGCAATAAAGCGCTTGTACCTCTAGGACTCACGCCAAGGGTAATTTCTTCATCGTTACGAGTCGCACGGACAATATTCACAATGTATTCGCTAGTTGCGTCACTAACAGGCACTTGAGTGCAGAGTTGCCGAATCTCTAGTACTTCTTCAGGAGTGATACATGCTTCTAATTGAGCCGAACCAATTTTCCCAACTTGCATCCGCTTCAGCATTTCTAGCTCTTCCGCTTCACTGGGATAGCCAATACTAAATGACAAGGCAAAGCGATCTAATTGAGCTTCAGGTAATGGGAAAGTCCCTTGATATTCAATTGGGTTTTGAGTAGCGATCGCAAAAAACGGTGAGGGAACTTTCCGAGATATCCCATCAACAGTGACTTGACTCTCTTCCATTACCTCTAGTAATGCAGACTGAGTTCGTGGAGTCGCCCGATTGATTTCATCAGCCAGCAACACATTTGCAAATACTGGCCCTGGCAAAAACTGAAATTCACCTTTTTGGGGGTTCCAAATATTTGTCCCCGTAATGTCGGTGGGTAGTAGATCAGGTGTACATTGCACACGCTGAAATTTTCCAGATATAGAAGCAGCCAGAGATTTGGCGAGTAGGGTCTTGCCCACCCCAGGCACATCTTCTAGTAACGCATGACCACCCGAAAATAGTGCTACTAAGACCAGTTGAATGGCTTCATCTTTGCCAACGATCGCCTTCGCCAGATTGTCAACTAACTGTTGTACTTTGAGTTGCTTTTCCATGTTCCCCATCAAGCTTGTGAAGATCGAATTTTGCAATACTTGCCATACTAGCTTATTGCGGCTCGCTTGCCCATGAAAGCAGTAGAGGCAAAATTTAGGGTTGTGCTGCGCCTTCGGCGCAGCACAACCAAATTATAGTAGAGGCAACTCATGAATTGCCTCTATTGCTTTGCATGGGTTGAGATCTGCTAAAATCAACAGCGTGAGGACTCAGGAGTTACATGGCTGGATATACGCTGATTTTAGCGATTTTGATCTTAGGAGGCATAATCGCGACGCTAGGCGATCGCATCGGCACTAAGGTTGGAAAGGCGCGGCTTAGCATATTCAAATTAAGACCGCGTGACACCGCCACAGTCGTAACGATCGCTACAGGGGGAATGATCTCAGCATCCACCTTAGGGATTTTATTATTGCTAAGTAGTCAGCTGAGGGATGGATTATTTCGTCTTGAGAGTATTCGCTCAGAGTTATCTAGTAGCCAAGAACAAAAGCAAAAAATTGAAACAGAGCTAAATGCGGCAAAAACCGAACAGGAAAAAGCGCAACAACGTTTAGGTGAAATTAATAAATCATTAGTCCAAGCTTTGCGGAAACAGTCAGAAACTCAAGCTTTATTACAGTCAGTCGAGAGCAAATTTGAAAAAGCTGACGAACAACTCCAAAAAGCCTCACAGCAGGAAGCCGATCTCCGCGATCGCATCCAAAGTTTAAGCGCTGAGCAAGAAAGTCTCCAAGCTGAAAGTAATCAATTGCGGGATGAAAAAGAGCGGATTTCTACTGAGTTAGCAAGTATTTCCCGCGATCGCGAAACTCTTAAACAAAGGGTTGATGAATCCGAGCAACGCTTGGCAGAAATTGAAAAACAACGGGTCGCTCTCGGAGCAGAAGTTGCTTCCCTCGAATCTGCTCGTGAGCAATTGCTCATTAGCCTTGAGGCTCTACGCAAGGGCAACGTGGCTATTTTTGCAGATCAGATTTTATCGATTGGAGTTGTGCGTCCCAATTTGAGCCAATCTGAGTTGCGTCAAGCCAGCACCCAACTATTGCAACAAGCTGAACGAAATGCCCGTGAACTGTTAGATTTTCTTCCCGATCAAGCTCCCAAAGAACCCGTCATCAAAATTACGGAAGCACAGATCGAAGGGTTGCTAGATCGGATTAAAGACGGACAAAGCTATGTGATCCGCATTCTCTCTGCGGGTAACTTCCTCAAACGCGAAACCAGAATTGCGATCGCCGCCGATGTTACCCTAAACCGACAAATATTTGCCCCAGGCGCTGAAATTGCTTCTTTACAATTTACCCCTGACTTATCACCACAGGCTCTTGCATCGAGAATTGAGCAACTATTTTTGTTAGTTAGCTTTCGCGCACGTCGTGAGGGCGTACTAGCCAACCCACTTACAGGGAAAGTTGGTAATTTTCCTCCTGAGGCTTTGACTGAACTTTTTAAAGTAGTAGGCGAACTTAAGTCTCCCTACGAAATTAGGGCTGTAGCAAAGGAAGCCATTTTCCCCGCAAGTTCCCTGATTTTAGAGCTAGTAATTCGTCAAAATGGTGTTGAAATTGGGCGATTTAGTTAAACCTCAAGAAGCGAGTGGCGCCGCTTCGCGCCGCCACTCGCTTCTTGAGGTCTAATCATGTGCTACTCCCTTCCCAGTGAAAAATTAGACGTTGCGGCGCTTCGCGCCGCAACGCTAATTCTTGGTTTTATATGTCTATTTCTTTGATGGGAAGGGAGTAAATCTTAGACTCTGAGAAAAAATGATTCTTGTTCAGCAAATTTTTGTTTAGGAATCATGAACTTACCAAACTTGGCATAGATAGCAGGAATCACTAACAAGGTCAAGGCGGTGGAGGTACATAAACCACCCAAAACCACGATCGCTAAGGGCTGCAAAATCTCATTGCCCGAACTGCCAGAGATGGCTAGAGGCAACATCCCTAGCGCCGAGGTAAGCGCAGTCATGAGGATCGCATTAATTCTCTCTAGGGAACCTTTCAAGATTGCCTCTTTGATTGGCATTCCTTCGAGAAACTTATTGTTGTAGTTATCCACTAGCAATAAACCATTACGGACAGCAACACCAAACAGGGTAATAAATCCAATCAACGAGGCGATGGAAATTACCTTACTAGTGAGGGCGATCGACACAATGCCACCAACTAGGGCTAGGGGCAAGTTAATCATGATGGCGATCGTCGCAGGAAGGGACTTCACAAAGAAGAACATCAATACTGCAATCAATACTGCTGCTAGGATGCTGTACCAAAATAAATTATTGGTGGCTCGTTGCTCAGATTCAAACTGTCCGCCGTATTGGATGAAGTAACCATTGGGAAGCTGCACTTTTTGCTGAATCTGGGCTTGGATATCGCCGACAACACTACCCAAATCCCGATTAGCTACGTTTGCCGAAACTACGATTAAACGAGACACATTTTCACGGTTGACCACATTTGCGCCCATGCCGTACTCCACTTTCGCTACATCTCCAAGCGAGATCGTTTGACCAGTGGGAGCAGTCAGAGGAATCGCCCGAATTGTATCTAAGTTATTACGAGCATTGTCTGCAAGGGAAACTGTGACATCAATTAATAGCTGATTTTGAGCAAGTTGTGATACTACACGACCATTGAGAGCCGTTTCTACCACTTCTGACACCTGCGCCATTGTCAAGCCGTAGGTAGCTGCTGCCGTGCGATCGTATTCAATTTGGACTTGGCGAATCGGTAACTGTGGCTCTAGCTGTAAATCGACAAGCCCATTAATCGGTTGAATCACATCGCGCACTTGTTCGCCAATTTTGCGGAGTTCTCCTAAGTCAGAACCAAAGATTTTGACCGCGATCGCACTTCTAACACCCGATAGCACTTCATCCATACGGTGCGAAATAAAACCACCGATATTAGGAGCAACCCCAGGCAAATTGGTAAAGGCTTCGCGCAATTGTTTGATGCTTTCCTCACGATTTTTTAACGCCGCGTCACTGAGTTCCACATCCACATGAGCCATGCTCACACCCGCACCATCGGCATCTCCAGGGGCGCGTCCCGATCGCACTTGTACCCAATCAAATAGGGGATTGTCCTTGAGGGAAGTATAGAGTACCATCCCTGCCCGATTGGTCATATCAAGGGAAACTCCAGGGAATAGAACCATTGAGTTAACCATTGATTTTTCTTGGAACTCTGGCAAAAATACACGCCCAAGGGAAGGCACGATCGCCACAGCAGCAACTAAAGCCGCGAGAGCGATACCAAGAATGATTTGCGGTGTACGCAGGGAAATATTCAACAAAGGACGATAAAGCCTTTCCGCCCAACGGGAAACAAAAGTACCTTCTTGGGGCAGGGTTCGATCTGCGAGTAAAATCGCACAGAGGGCAGGGGAAAGGGTCATGGCGACCAGTGTAGAGGCTGCGATCGAGATCAGGTAAGCCAATCCCATCGGCGCAAAAATGCGACCTTCCACACCCGTGAGGCTAAAAATGGGTGCAAATACCACCACGATAATTACCGTGGAAAAGATCACCGCCAAACGTACTTCCACCGATGTGTCATAGACAACTTGGAAAGGATGCTTGGGGTTGCCCTTGGCTTGGTTGGTTCGCAGTCCGCGATAGCAGTTTTCCATATCCACGATCGAGTCATCGACAACGGAACCGATCGCTACGACTAATCCGCCCAAGGTCATGGTGTTGATGCCTAAACCAAAGGCTTTCATGATCATCAATCCAATCAACAGCGATAGGGGAATCGCACTCAGGGTAATTACCGCCGTGCGCCAATTCATCAAAAACAGCAGCATAATCACCGACACGATGATGATTCCCTCAATGAGAGAGCCACTCACATTTTTAATCGCTGCATCAATAAAATTTGACTGACGGAAAGTACGCGCTAACTGCACATCCGCAGGAAAAGTTTTTTGTAAAGATGCCATCACCGCTTCTACCGATCGCGTCACCGTGGGCGTGTCGATTTCGGGCTGCTTGTTGATCATCATCACGATCGCAGGTTGACCATTAAAACTGCCATCGCCACGTTTTAATGCGGCTCCAGTCTTAACTTGGGCAACATCACGCAATAGGATCGGCTTGCCATCATTGACCTTCACCACCGACTGTTGCAGATCGCTAATGGAATTGACTTTGCCAATCCCTCTGACTAGCACCTCTTGACCACCACCAATCAGGAAACCCGCAGGAGCACTAGAGTTTGCACCCTTAGCGGCTTCAGCTACTTCGTTGAGGGATACATTTAGCGATCGCAGTTTGGCAGGATCGACTAGCACCTGTTCTTGACGTTCATCGCCGCCATAGACCGTTACCTGCGTCACCCCTGCCACTGACAGAATCTGATTTTTGAGGGTGCTATCAACAAGACGGCGCAAATCCATCAATGAGGTTTTGCCTTGACCATTGACCGTAAAGGCATATTGCAAAATTGTACCTAGCGGAGAAGCAAGGGGCGAAATTTCAGGAGGATGAACATTTTCAGGCAGTTGGTTTGTTACCTGTTGCAAGCGCTCTGTCACCGATTGACGTGCTTTGTAAATGTCAGCATCTTGATCAAATACTACATTCACCATTGATAGCCCCACCTTGGAGGACGATCTCACAATTGTCACCCTTGGTAAGCCATTGACAGCGCTCTCAATGGGGAT
This sequence comes from Pseudanabaena sp., assembly GCA_044354985.1. Taxonomy (GTDB): domain Bacteria; phylum Cyanobacteriota; class Cyanobacteriia; order Pseudanabaenales; family Pseudanabaenaceae; genus Pseudanabaena. The sequence goes on from JBIKYZ010000054.1 coordinate 6,909, forward strand.
CGTGATTTGTGATTCCACTTCTTCAGGCGCGAGTCCCGTTGCTTCAGTGTGAATATCAACTTGGGGCGGCGCAAATTCTGGGAAAACGTCCAACGGCATTTGCGTAACCGTAAAAACGCCCCATACTGTTACTAAAATCGCACAGACGACAATCAGCCAACGCTGGGCGATCGAGTTTTTGAGGGTTTGATTGAGCAGAGAATTAAACATCTAGATTAAGAGTCTCCCTTCTTGCCCTTGCCACGAGTCGCTGTGAAAGCAATCACACCTGTGGCAACTAGTAATGCACCACCACCTGCGATCGATGCTTGCATGATTGGAAATTCCGCCTCAGTACTGTTGCTTGCAGTCGTGTTATTTGCATTCGTATTATTCGCAGGAGACTTGTTTGCAGTTGTGTTAGTTACGGTCGCATCGGCTTTGGTAATTGGTGCTGCCGATGGACTCGCAGCCTTATCGGTGGGCTTAGTTTTGCGAGACTCGGCATAGAGGGTGAGGCTGCCTTGAGTGACCAGCTTTTCGCCAACGGACAGACCTTCGGTAATCTCAATTAAATCTCCTTTAGATGAGCCAGTTTTCACAGGCACTGGCTCATAGAAATTTTCATACTGCACAAAAACTAGCTGCTTGCCATCGACATCCACCAGCGCCGTCATAGGAATCAACACGGCTTTGCCGCTGACAGCTTCAGGGGCGATCGCCTTGACCTCAATGCCCAATTGTTTATCGGTAGGAGCATTTACCTTTACCCTCTCGATGCCGCCCGTTGCCTGAAATTCATCGCCATGTCCAACATGAGCAAATCCAGCGCTAGACATACTCAGAGTCAAAACAGCCGCCAGTAATGGACTGACTAAAGAAAACTTTTTCATCGGAATTACCTCACAATCACAAGGAACTTAAAAAATTTGATAAATTCTCAAGTAGTCTGCCAGAGGTGCGATGAAATCGAGGTGAAAAGCAAATTGTTTCGCTACAATCAAGCTCGTGGTTGATTTGCCTAATGCGATGCGAATTTTGCTTGTAGAAGATGAAATAGACTTGGGGACAGCAATTAAGCAGGTCTTAGTTTGTGAAAAATATGTCGTGGATTGGGTAACTGATGGCGCTCAAGCTTGGTACTATCTCGAAAATCAATGGACAGACTATTCTGTGGCGATTTTCGATTTGCTATTGCCTAAGCTGTCAGGGCTAGAGCTATGCCAAAAATTGCGATCGCATCAAAATCCTTTACCCGTTCTAATGCTCACGGCCCTCGGTCAACCTGAAAATCGCATCGCAGGACTAGACGCAGGAGCTGATGACTATTTGGTAAAGCCTTTTGTGATGGAAGAGCTTTTAGCAAGGTTACGCGCATTACAACGGCGATCGCCCCAATTACAGCCCCAAGCGCTTACAGTTGGCAAATTTTCCTTAGATTATGCGAATAATGCTTTATTAGTGGCGACAGAGGCTCAAGAGCAAGTACCACAGGTGATTCCCTTAACAACAAAAGAATTTCAAATTCTCACCTATCTCATGCAAAATTGCGATCGCATTATTTCGGGGAGCAAAATCCGTAACCAACTCTGGGATCTTGATGAAGAACCAATTAGCAATGTGGTCGCCGCCCAAATGCGTCTATTGCGGCGAAAATTAGCTAACTATGGCTGTGATTGCCCGATTGAAACAATTCCCAGTCAAGGCTATCGATTTAATACCCATTAATGGGCGGCGCTTCGCGCCGCCTATCACGATCAATTATGAACACCCATCTATTATTTCGCCGTAGCCGAACTCGCCTCGCACTTTGGTATGCAGGAGTGATGGCAGTGATTTTGAGTCTATCGGGATTTAGTATGTATCGCTTTCTGATTCAATCTAATTGGGAAGCGATGGAACGGGAAATGGAATCGATCGCAGGGACTTTGCACGATAGTTTAGAACCGATGTTACCTGCTTCCGAAGAACCAACTTCTATTTTACGGCGGATTTTGCCAGAACTCTGTTTAGCAGACCAGCCTTGTAATGTCAGTCCTACTCTAATTCAACGCCATACCACAGGCATTAGCGATCGCAGTACCTATTACATTCGTCTCTTCAATCATCAAGGCAAACTACTCGCCTTTTCCCCTAGTCAAATCATTCCCGAACTACCTCAAAGTTTAATAACTACACCTTGGCAAACCTTTGAGAGTTCTCAAGGTATCCGCTATCACCAGTTCACGATTATCTTGCATAGCCATGATGTAAAGAATCAAACACATCAACATAGTAATCAACCATCTTGGGGATACCTTCAACTAGGTCGCAATTTAGAACCTTTTGATGCGGAAGTAAAGCGCATCAAACTAATTTTAGCGATCGGCTTTCCGATCGCATTGTTGTTAATTGCCCTCTCTAGTTGGTGGCTATCAAAATTAGCAATGCAGCCCATTTATCAGTCCTATCAACAACAGCAACAGTTCACCGCTAATGCTGCCCACGAATTGCGATCGCCTCTGGCAAGTCTCTTGGCTACCGTCGAAGCGATCTTACGAGTACCGCAAGTTAATCCCGAAGATACCCAAACAATGCTTTACAAAGTAGAAAAGCAGGGAAGGCGTTTGAGTAATTTAATTGCTGATTTACTATTTCTATCTAGCCTTGAGCAAAACTCATCTCCAAAACCTTGGCAACGCTGTTGTTTAAATGATTTGATTAGCGACTTGACCGAAGAATTTTTGGAACTTGCCGCAGCGTCTAATATCCATTTAACTAATCAAATGCCCGATCGCGAGATTTATGTTTTGGGCAATGAATCTGAACTTTATCGCCTTGTTTTCAACTTAATTGCCAATGCAATTCAGTACACGCCTAGTAATGGTCATGTTGAAATCAGCTTATCTGAAGAAGATCGTAAAGCAACAATTACTGTAAAAGATACGGGAATCGGCATTGCTCCAACCGAACAAACGCGCATTTTTGATCGCTTTTATCGTATCGATAGCGATCGCTCTAGTAAAACAGGCGGAACGGGTTTGGGCTTGGCAATTGTGCAAGCGATCGCCAAAAGACATCAGGCAAATCTCAAAGTTACCAGCCAAGAGGGAAAAGGAAGCATTTTCAATCTAGAATTGCCGATAGATTGCACTGTATAAAAAATAGAAATTTGACGAACAATCTAAATACTTGTACTAATACTCCTGCATATTTGAGTTATCCCAATTCACAAAAGTGTCGTCACACTTTTGTGAATTAGAGAACAAACCCACCAAGGGTTTTTAAAACACAAGATTGCTCAGCCATTTTGTGTTTTGGCATAACAAGACTAGCGAAAGCTATAAAATACATCTATGGCAAAAATATCACTGTGCGATCGCTGTAATTTTTACTCTCACAGCCAGCTATTGGTATGTGCAGTACATCCTTATGGGCCAGAGTGGGGACTTTGCTCAGATTTTGTCTCGGCGGAGCTATGGGAACCCGACGATCCCCATAGTTATGATCCCGCTATGGAAGCAGAATGTGGCTGGCATCCGATCTTTACAGGTAAATGCCCAGAATGCCGCATGCCCTTTTCACGAATGCGGATTCCGCCAGAGCAATGGCGTTGTAAGTGCTGTGGCTGGGAAGATGATCTGTAATCAAAAGTTGCTTCGCAACTTTTGATTACTCCTTGCGATCAATCCCATACACATCCCGCCCTCTGACATTGTTAATCGTATTCAACACCGCCTCCGAAGCTGCCATAATATCTCGCTCTTCGCCACCAAGATATAAACGCCCAAAGCTACCTACAGCGACAATTTCCAAAATATTAATCGAGGCAGCTTTTTCAGCCTCATTTGCGGCAAGAGCCGCATAGGCAGCAGGTTCGACTTCCATGATGTACAGAGTTTGTCCAGACAACAACATCTGCCCTCGCCGAAAGCGATTAATTAATTGGGTTTGATGTGCGTCAATGTTACGAATAATTTGACTAGAAAGCAATCTAGGCTTAATCCGATCTTCTTCGGTTACGCCCAGCATCTCCAAAATGGCTCGACCTGCGGCTTGGGTTTCCCCTTGACTTGCCGAATGAATTTCTAGTAGTCCATACAACCGTTCAACAATTTGCACACCTGGACGTACTGAAGTTGATTTTAGGGCTACATCAGTAATGCGATTAATTTCAACACCTGGGGAAATCTCGATCCAGAGTGAGGTATCACCTGGTAATGGCAAAAATCCTTGTGCGATCGTTCCTAAATAAGCAGCATGTTGTTTTTGAAGATTGTCTAAGTAGACGTAGCTGCGTAAATCGATACCCAAAAAATTTTTCTCCCACGAGGCTTTTACTTGGTTTTTCTAGCTGCCTGAATCAAAAAATTAGTTAGCTACCCAATAAGTAATTTTATAGCAATAGCAACAAAAAAGAGAGAGGACGCTTCGCACCCTCTCTCTTTTTTGTTGCTACGCAAAATTAAACCCAAAACCAAGATTTTACCGCCCGCTACGCGGGCGGTAAAATCTTGGTTTTGTTATAAGCCAGCTTGAGCTTTAGCCACTACTTGACCATCTTTAAACTCAATGATCGCATTACTGCCTTCAGGGTTTTTCCAAGAATAAACCTGTCCGATACTATTGCTTGAGTTATTCTCAGCAATAACTTTGCCAGATGTCCCAAAAACTTTTTCTACCTGCTCAATAGTCATTCCTTTTTGAATACGATTAAACTTTTCTAAAGTTATCACTTGCCCTTGTTCTAGCTCATTTGGGGCTGACGAGATCGGCTCAACCGAAGGATTGGCTTTGGGAGTAACTTGAGTTGGAGCGACAGATGGTTGAATAGTCTCGCTAGGAGAGCTTTTTGGAGTAGTGATTGTACTTTTTGTTTCTTTATTTTCAACTGATGGAGTTGCTAATGATGAGGAAGAACTTGATTCAACGACTGTTTTTGATGTGAGCGCTCTCACTGAGGCTCCAATGCTCAATCCTAATACGACAATCGATAAACCTACAAACAATAACTGCCAATAATTACTATCCGATGTCGGAATCTGTGGTTTATTAACTTTGACAAGATCGCTTGATTTAACTGTTATGCCATTGGTAAAGGATTGCTGCTCTAGATCAGTAGCTAAAAGGTTTTTTCTAGCTTGAGAATTGCTTGGAGCAATTTTTTTAATCGCATTTTGCAAGACAGACTGCTTAGAAAGTTGTGGTTCAGGCGATCTCGTTTCAAATTGCTGACTATCCGATTCTGGATCTATGTCTGGAATTGCTTTCAGGGATGATTTTGGGAGATCTAGCATAAATTGCTCCGTCCATAGCAGGCGCTGTTCGTGTGTTTCTTCATCATTGCGCCAACAGTGAATTCTAAATTTAGCTACTGATTCTATATGCAAATTTTGAAGTTTGCTATGGACTAATGCCAGCAGTTTTTCCTTTTCAATGGCAGATTCTGCCCGAATTTGTATCTCTAAACTACTATCGACAATATCTACAGCAACATCAAGCTGCTCTAAGTCAAGTGGCTGTAATTCCTGACAAAGCATTTTGGCGATCGCCTCTGGATATCTTTTATGGGCAAGCTCGGCAATCGAAAGCATACTTGACTAAATCATCCTAGTCGAACTAATGAATAGTTTTACAACTACTCTTGGTTATCTTAATTTCAATACATTACACTTGCCGACTGAAAGCAGCGATCGGCTAAATCGCGTGATCGTACCAAATATACACATTATATAGACTATTCTCAAAAAGTCGAGAGCGGTGCTTCGCGCCGCACTTGACTTTTTGAGAATAGTCCTCAAACCCAAAACGCTATATGTGTTTCTCGACACATACAACTTAAGAAATTTCAGTCTTGTCCATCACAAACGATATAAATCCTGATAGGGTTAATTTGGAAACTGTAACTCAAATTTTTTGTAACCCACAGAATTCATGAAAGTACTGGTAATTGGTGGCGATGGTTATTGCGGATGGGCGACAGCTTTACATCTTGCCAATAAAGGATATGAAGTTGGTGTGCTGGATAGCTTAGTTCGTCGGCATTGGGACAATGAGTTAGGTGTTGCGACGCTCACACCGATCGCCTCTATTCAAGAGCGCATATATAAATGGCAAGCTGTTTCAGGTCAAAAAATTGACTTGTTTATTGGTGATATCACCAATTATGAATTTCTACAGAATACATTCCGTTGTTTTGAACCTGATGCGCTTGTCCATTTTGGTGAACAACGCTCAGCACCATTCTCGATGATCGATCGCGAACATGCTGTGCTGACCCAAGTTAATAACGTAGTTGGAACGCTTAATTTACTCTATGCAATTAAAGAGCATAATCCCAACTGCCACCTAGTTAAGCTAGGCACTATGGGTGAGTATGGCACTCCGAATATCGATATCGAAGAAGGCTACATCACCATTGAGCATAATGGACGCAAAGACACGCTTCCTTATCCAAAGCAACCTGGAAGTTTTTACCATCTCAGCAAGGTTCACGACAGCCATAACATTCACTTTGCTTGTAAGACATGGGGCTTAAGAGCAACTGATCTGAACCAAGGTGTTGTCTATGGAGTACTTACTGAAGAAACTGGTACTGATGAGCTACTGATTAATCGCCTTGATTATGATGGTGTATTTGGCACTGCTCTTAACCGTTTTTGCATCCAAGCGGCGATTGGACATCCTTTGACTGTCTATGGTTCTGGAGGACAAACTCGTAGTTTCCTTGATATTCGGGACACGGTGAGATGTATTGAACTAGCGATCGCTACGCCTGCGGAGGCTGGCAAAATGCGTGTATTCAACCAATTTACTGAGCTTTTCTCGATTCGAGATCTTGCCTTTATGGTGCAAAAAGCTGGTCAAACTCTCGGCATCAAAGTCGAAGTCCAAAATATTGACAATCCACGAGTTGAGCTAGAAGAGCATTATTTCAATGCTAAAAACACCAATCTTCTCGATCTGGGCTTACAACCTCATTTTCTATCCGATGCCTTAATCGACTCCTTACTCAACTTTGCAGTTAAATATCGCGATCGCATCGACCAAAAGCAAATTTTGCCAAAAGTAAAATGGCGCAATTAAGCAAATAAAAAAGTACGCCGATGGCGTACTTTTTTATTTGCTACCACATAAATAGGATTGTAATAGCTAAAAAAAACAAAAGAATTGACCAAGATTCTCACCGCCTCTGCTTTTGGGCTTTGATGTTTAGTCCCTGCGGTAGAAGATTTAACTTAAAAAAAGAAGTATCTTGAATTACATAACAGAGTTATTGTCAAGCCTTTCTTACCGAACCTACCATGACAGCTTTTACAAAAACCTTGCGAGTTTTGGTGGTGGATGACCACGAACTGACCCGATGCACTTTACAGCTAGCGCTTTCACTACAATCTTGTATTGGCGCTGTAGAAGTCGCAACTAATGGCAAAGAAGCGATCGCCAAAGTACAAAATCACGAGCCAGATGTTGTGGTAATGGATTTGCATATGCCCGTGATGGATGGATGGACAGCATCCAATGCCATCAAAACCGAATATCCTCATATTAAGATTGTTGCTTACTCAGCCGCCGATGGTGGAAAGGATCGAGCTTTGTCCAACGGAGCTAACATTGATGCTTTTTGTGACAAAGGAGCATGTACTCGTAGTTTGCTAGAAGCAATCAGAAGTGTTGCTTAAATCTAATAGATAAGGAATGAAAATTAATTAACTTGTGCAATTAAAACCAAAATTTGTTGGGGCGGGCAAAGCCCGCCCCAACAAATTTTGGTTTTAATTAATTTTCATTCCTAACAATAAAAAAGAGTCGGCGTAAAATGCCGACTCTTTTTTATTGAGCAGTTTTGCTTGGAGACAATAGTTTTGCCGCAATAATGCCGCCAATAAAGCCAAATAAATGCATCTCCCACGAAATATAAGATCTGGTTGGCAAGACCCCCCAAATCATTCCTCCATAAGCAATTGCGATCGCGATCGAAATAGCGATCGCCACAAAGCTTTTTTCAAAATATCCGCGAAATAATAAATAGCCAAAATAACCAAAAATTACGCCACTTGCGCCTACATGAACTGAACAGGGTCTACCAACTAACCATGTTCCTAAACCACCAACTAGCGCTGACATTACCGACACAAAATAAAAATCTTTAATGTTTCGCAGCATCACAAACCATCCCAGAATAATAAATGGGACAGTATTTGCCATAACGTGATAGAAGCCTCCATGCAGAAATGGAGCAAACAAAATGCCGCGCAATCCAATAAAGCTATGGGGCACAAGTCCCAGAGCATTAAGTCCTCGACGCAAGCCGCATCCAGTGGAAATTACTAAGATATTCTCAAGGAGTACTTCATTTAAGATGACGATAATCCAAAAAGTTGCTACCAAAGCCGCCAAAATTTTAACTTGAGTTTTTAACTCTCCACTAATGGCTTGCAGATTTTGCTTCATGATTTTTAACCCGCGAAAATGTTTGTACTAGGATGCTCTATGGGTATAGCCTAACGCATCCTAAGGATGGTACAAAATCTATCGGTCTATAGTTTCTCAATAATGCGTACATTTATATATTGATCGTTTTTTAGCTTTTCTTTGATCCGCTTTTCTACATCCTGTTCTTGCTTCTTTTGGGCATCATTAAGAGCCTGACCAATCCACAAACAGTAACCAATAATAAAAACCCCAAAAAATTCCATGTAAATCCCATGTAAATTTATGGAGACGGATATTACATAGATAAACTTGATTCGTCAAGCAATTAACCATAAAAAACATCAAAACTTAATATTTAAATCATGACTGTCGCCACGGCAAAAAACAAAAGAGATTTGCTCTGCAAACCTTTTTTGTTTTTTGCCGTGGATCGAATTTTGATACTTTCATTACATTTTATTTTTAAGACAAGCATTTTGTATGTTATGTTGGTACATGGCAAAAGAATGTCATTTCAATTTGATTAATCGCAGGTAGCACGTAATCAATAGCTCCAATTTAAGCTAACAAGTAGCAAACAAGTTTTTTAAACAAGTTTTTTGTAGCGGCTGCTCTAGTCACCTGCTGAAGATTTTATAGCGTAGAGGTTTTCTATTATCATGTCCATTCGCCTTTATGTTGGCAACTTGCCAGCAGAATTAGATCGCCAAGCTCTAGAAAAAATTTTCAATGAATCAGGTGATTCAGTATCGTTGAAAGTTATAACTGATCGCAAAACAGGCAAATGCCGTGGTTTTGGTTTTGTGACCGTTGGCTCTGATGAAGTTGCTGACGTAGTCATTGAAAAGTTCAATGGTTATGATTTTAACGGTGCTGTATTAAAGCTGGAAAAAGCTTTGCCTCGGACCAAAGGTAAAGCTGAAGATGGTTCTGATTTGGAAGATGGTTCTTCTGATGACTCCACCCAGTCAGAGAGTGAATCTCCAGCAACAAGTACAGTTGCTGCACCAGTTAAAGCAGCGGCAAAACGCAAAAAGCGTAGTAACAACAACAAGAAAACTACTGGAACTGTATCTAGTTCTAGTACCTCCTCAGAAGCCCATCAACCTGACCCACGTTGGGCTTCTGATCTTGAGCGATTAAAACAGCTTCTAGAAGCTCAGGGCGCAGCCAAGTAACAAATAAAAAAGCCTCGCTAAGCGAGGCTTTTTTATTAATAAGATTGCGACGCAAAGCGCCGCAATCTTGTTTTTTTAAACTGGTTGCTTAGGATAGTAAGAACGCTCATCTGTTAATGGTGGACGCAGCCAAAATCTGAGGGTATAGAATACTAATTCTTTAATTTCTGTCCACACTCGTTCAGATTTTACAAAAGCTTCGGCATTAAACAGAAAATATTGTGGCTTGAGTCTAAACTGTTTACCGATTGGCCAAGGACATTGCTCACCAAGGTTACTGTGGCTATCAGATGGATAGCTAGCAGTTGTTAAAGATGCATTAAGATCTTGATTTCTAAAAGACAAAAAGGATCGAGTTGCTTCGATGGGAGACGTGATCAGCAAGATCCTTCTACTGTTACGGGCATCTTCAGCTATTAGCTTATTTTTTTCTAGAGATTTGATCAACTTGCTAATTTCATCGCCGCTACTCCGCACCGTCATCCCTGATGGCTCAATAATTATAAACGGACGAATCAAAGATATATTTGGGAAACTGGTTAAAGCACTACACATTTGATCGGCTTCGGTTAGATCTACTTGAGGAATGCCTTCACTAGGAGTAGCTAGATTGGTAAAGAACCCCTCATAGCGTGGGTCATATCTCAAGCCAATATTGGGTATACCTGCACGACTAGCGATCGCATCTCTGACATTTTCTTTGGTGCGCGTAGGCAGAGATTCTGGTGCAGTAAGACAGGCATATCCTTTTGTGGATGGATAAGAGGTGCGCCTACCACCACTTAAGATGATGTATGGTTTTTTGGAGATTTCAGCCTCATTCCATAATCTGATGGCTTCTTGGAGCCGTGGTTCATAGGGAGGATTTTCCGCAAGTACAACAATGAGATCATAAACTCCGCGCCTAAAATCCAGTAGTTCTTGTTCTGTCAAATCGCGGACTGGGCGGCGATAAGATTGCTCGATCGCATTTGAGCCTTGTTGTTCTAAGTAACAGGTAAATAGTTCTGAGGTAGCGTTATTAGTGGCGATCGCAAAGATCAGTAAAACTATTAATATTTCTTTCCTAACTGTAGCAACTTTCTCGTTAGCAGCTTTATTGTCAACCTTTTCCCCACTTTTAACGTTGAGATTTTTGAGTCTGAGCCAATAGTTAAAAAATAGCAATAGCAGCAAAAGCCCAACTAGCGTAAATGGGAACGTGAGAAACTCAACAACAGTTTTGGGGATCGGCTCTTCCACAAATCTGAAGTTCGCAAAAATGATTGCAATTAACGCTGTAAATATTACTAATCCAAAGAGACGAAACCAGTCCTTGGGAATAGCCCTAAACAGAATTACAAAAATTGGGATTGCAATAATCCAAATCAGAATATTGGTTAATAGATCAAACACTACCCCTCCAAAATTCTTTACTGTTGCTTGTTCAGTAAAAAACAAGAAAGAATAGGGCGCGTCACGCCCTATTCTTTCTTGTTTTTTACTTGTGTCCCATACATCATGACGGCTATTAAAATGTGTCAGTGCAATATGCTAGTCAATAGGGTTACATCTGTAAAGGGTTTTAATCAGGTTTTATGAGACTTTTTCTGACAAACCTACAAATTAGAGCTGTGACAAAGCCAGTAATTCTCAATCTGAAACTAATTTTAGTGTTTCTAACGCCTTCGGTGCTAGAAACACTAAAATCAGTTTTTTGAAAGCCCACCGTCGGTGGACTTTCAAAAAACTGATTTCCATAATGACAATTGCTGATCCAAAGCATTGCTTCTCATTTATAAGTTTTATAGCTTTAGTCATTCGTATCAGGAAAAATCAAAACCCAAATTAGTGTGAGGCGGTGCGAAGCACCGCCTCACACTAATTTGGGTTTTATGTCCTAACAAGAATGGCGACAGCTATAAATAGGTTTTAATAGGAGAGGTACTTTGTGCCTCTCCTATTTTTTATATCAACGATATGCCCGCCAAAGAAGAGTTACGTTTACCAAGTTGGTTGCGCCCACAAATCGGCAAAGCTAGTGAAATCTCTGAAGTTCAGCAAATTATTAAGCAGCGAGGGATTCATACTATTTGTGAAGAGGGGCGTTGTCCAAATCGAGCGGAATGCTATGCCCAAAAGACGGCAACTTTTTTGTTGATGGGGCCAACTTGTACAAGAGCTTGTGGATTTTGCCAAGTTGATAAAGGGCATCAACCAATGCCACTTGATCCTGATGAAGCCAGAAAAGTGGCGGAGGCAGTAAATTTATTAGGTTTAGATTATGTGGTACTGACTTCGGTAGCACGAGATGATTTGGCGGATCAGGGCGCTAGCTGTTTTGTGGAGACAATGCAGGAGATTAGGCGATCGCGTCCAAATGCAAAAATCGAGGTACTAACTCCCGACTTTCGGGGAGATCGCCGTTGCATTGAGATGGTGGCTTTGGCTGAGCCTGTTTGCTATAACCATAATATTGAGACAGTAAGACGTTTGCAGGGTAAAGTGCGGCGTGGTGCGAAGTACGAGCGATCGCTATCGGTTTTGGCAATGGTTAAGGAGATCGATCCGCGCATTATTACAAAATCAGGACTGATGGTGGGGCATGGTGAAACCTTGGAGGAGCTAAAGGAGACAATGCAAGATTTATATGATATTGGTTGTAGTTCCCTGACAATTGGACAATATTTACGTCCTTCTCTTGAGCATTTGCCTGTGCAGAAATATTGGACTCCTGATGAGTTTGAAGAGTTAGGAGCGATCGCAAAACAGATTGGGTTTGCCCATGTGCGATCGGGAGCTTTGGTACGGAGTTCTTATCATGCCAGCCAAACTGTATAAAAGGTGGTGCGAAGCATCACCTTTTATACGAAATTACGCGAAAAAAAAGCGGGTAAATGGCAACGTCAGTAAATCCATTTCCCGCTAACTCTTGTTCAATGAAACAATTGAGACGCATATATAACTTCCCACGAAGCTAAAAGGGTTTTCATCGGCTAAAGCGCTTATTTGAAATGCTTTTTATATAAGCATTTTGGCTTGATTCACCAAATCAAGTCTGCAAATGTGTGAAGTTGCGCTCCTGCGGGGAACAACTTCACTTATACCAAATACTCTCGATGCGATCGCTAATAGCTATAGCAATATCGTGAGTTTCTGCCAAAATCGTAACGTGACCAAGCTTGCGCCCAATAGCCGATCGCGTTTTGTTATACCAATGTATGTGTGTATTCGGGAAGCTTGCGATCGCAGCGCGTTTGTCTAAATAATCAGCATCTATACCTGTAGCATTCTCAAAACCCAGCAAATTGACCATTACAGCCACAGGTGCAAGCATCGACACATTACCGAGTTGCCTTCCACTGACGACGCGAAGTAGCTGCTCAAATTGCGAAGTTTGACAGCCTTCAATGGTGTAATGTCCTGAATTATGGGTGCGCGGTGCAATTTCGTTAACGCTGACTTCCCCCTCGGCGGTCAAAAAGAATTCGATCCCAAATACGCCGATCGCATCTAGTGTTGTCACAATTTGCTTGGCAATAGTTTCTATTTTTTTGCCAGTTGTTTCATCGATACGAGCAGGAGCGATCGTGCGGCGACAGACTTGATTCGTTTGCAGAGTCTCGACAACGGGATAAATGACGATCTCTCCTGATTCCGATCGCGCCACAATCACAGCAAGTTCGCGTTCAAAGTGAATGAAAGCTTCTGCGATCGCAGGTAATTTATGCATACTTTCCCAAGCTGCTCGTAATTCCATTTCATTGGTAATTACCCAAGTTCCTTTGCCGTCATAGCCATGTCGTCGAGCTTTGAGAACTAAGGGATAGCCGAGATGATCGGCAGATGCTAAAAGTTCTAATTCTGTTTCAACATTATAAAATTCTGGTGTGGGAATCTGATGATCGCGGAAATGTTGGCGTTGATTGAGCTTATCGACGGAAATCGCCAAAGTTTCTAGCTTTGGCAAAAATAACAAGCCGCCATCGCCAGCTTGATTAACTAGATCTTGCAGAGCCGCGAGATCGACAAATTCATTCTCAAAGGTAATCACTTGGCAATTTTCTGCGAGCTTGGCTGTGGCATTAGCGTCAGCAACTTTTCCATAAATTACGTGATCGGCTACAGGTACGGCTGAGTCTTCAGGGCTTGCTGCTTGAACAGCTATCTCAAGACCAAGATCTTTGGATGCGATCGCCATCATCCACGCAAGCTGTCCGCCACCAATCACCCCGATTTTTTGCCGAGTAGCCACTACAAAATCCCTAAATCAATCTAAACCACAATTCTAGGTTACCGTGAGATTGGTGCTAATGAGTCCCCTTTCCATTGCTGTAAATCTCAATCTGATAAGTCATTGCTTTCCGTTTCTATCATTTCGACCGTTGCCAATTCTGCTTCTAATTGTTCGATGCTTGGTAAGACATTCTGCAAAGATGCTGGTAACTCGTGCTTGTATTGAGAAACTGCAATGGGTTTGTTTACATCTCGTAGCGAGTATTCTGCGACTGTTTGATTTCGTGACTTGCACAAGATGATGCCAATTGTCGGTTTATCGTCAGGATGCCGCAGCAAATCATCGACTACGGATACATAAAAGCTCATTTTGCCTGAATACTCAGGTTTGAAATTTGTCGTCTTTAGGTCAATGACAATGTAGCAGCGCAGTTTCAGATGGTAAAACAACAGGTCAATATAAAAATCATCGCCGCCTACTTCCAAATGGTACTGACTACCAACAAAAGCAAATCCTGTCCCAAGTTCCAATAAGAAGCTACGAATGCGCTCAAGTAAGGCTTTCTCTAGATCTCGCTCCTGAGCATTTTGCGCCAAAGTTAAAAAATCAAATGTGTAGGGATCTTTAATCAGTTGTTGGGCTAAATCGGATTGTGGCTGGGGCAAGGTTAAATCAAAATTGCTAATTGCTTTGCCCTGCCGCTGATAGAGTTTTGTCTCAATCTGGTGTTCTAACACGGCACGACTCCAACCATTGGCATCGCCTGTCGAGCATACCAAAGCCTTTCTTTGTAATCAGTTGCTTTGTCCAACAACCGTAGATTGTGTCCCCAAGGAATTTGTCCAACAACCTGTTGGACTATTTGCTCGTCCACCCAAGCTTCAGCAAAAGCTCTCATATAAAGCAAGTTTGTACGAGAAAAGCCCTTCATTTCGGGAAATTCTTGTTTGAGGTCTTTGGCTAGGCGATCGATTACCTTGGTTCCCCATCCTTCTTGCCCCTGTCGCTGCAAAATTTCGCGCCCGATTTGCCAATAGAGTAATACCAATTCTCGGCTTACGGCTAAGGCTGCTTTGATTTGTGCTGAACGGATGCGATTTTTTAGCTCTCGTAATAGTTGCTCGTAGTCTGCGGGGACAATTTGATTAGGCATAAATCTAAGAATGGAAGTTTGTAAGTCGCGATCGCTACTTTCATATTTTGCCATCTAGCGATCGTTACAAAATCTCTAGGTATTGTCTTATTACTTGACGAATCTGGGTACAGTCAGAAAAAGCATCATTGGCAATTGTTTGGTCGGCAGATATGCCAGGGTATCGGAACTCAACAGCATAAGCTGTTAGCTCATCAAGATTATTTCGTAGCTTTTCCCAATTTGGTTCCACTGTCAAGAATACATCTAACAATTTCGTTAGGTCATGAGTTCTACCAAAGGCAATATTGGGTGGTGTATCATATTTGTTGACAGGAGCAGAATAAGGTAAAATCAGCAGTAGTTCTGTCAAGAGAAAAAAAATGGTATTTGAAGCAGTCAAATGTCCAACTTGTGGAGGAGTAGAAATCCAACGAT
>JBIKYZ010000250.1:0-6987 GCA_044354985.1 Pseudanabaena sp.
GTGACAATTATTGGCATAATGGGTTTAGGGATAATGATTTGTTTTCGGTTGAAAGTTGAAACTCTCATTATCCCTTTTCGCTTAATCCCGCTCTTTCTTTGCTTCAATCTTGTCCAAAGTCCAATACCAATGATGAATTTTAGTCCTGTAACGGCTAGCCAAAAATTTCTGGGTAGTGCTCTTGCTAATTTGACCGAACAATTTGATCGGCAGTGGTATACAAATGTTGAGGCTTCATGGAAAGACCGATTTACTTATATCATAGGGCTTCGCGCCGCTTTACAAGCTATTGAAGAAAAGTCTAAATCAGAAATATTAAATCTCACTGAAGCATGGAATCAAGCTTTATGGACGAGTGAAGTTATAGGTGATCGTGAGGCGATTCCTCTTGCTCAGAATGTAATTACGATGCAAGCTGATCATGCTGGGGCAAACTATCTATTTGGTAAAGTTTTGATTGAAGATGAAGACCCTAAAGGGATTGAGCATTTGGAAATTGCGATGCAAGGAGATGTAGATACTTTTATACCAAGTTGTGAACTAATTTATGGATTTCTCAAACAAAGGGGTAAAAATGATGAAGCGCAGAAGTACCAGCAAAAGCTTGAAAGCCATTATCAAATAGTTTATTTGGCACAACAAGAACGGGCTTCAGTAAGTTGCTTTGATGCTCTCATCACTCACGATCTGCCTGAAGAGGAGGTTAAAAAGTTACATCATTATTTGTCGGGATACAAAGATATCGAAACTGTCTATCTCGTTCGCAAGCACTTAAAGCATTTCCCTGAAAAGCCCATGTTTGTTTTAGCAATTAAATGTAAGCATTCTTTCTGGACTAAGTTTCATTTGAGTGCCAGAGCACTAGAAAAAGAGAAAAAAGTGATCGCCAAAATTGCTAATGAATTTCAGTTTGTGTCCCATACATACGTGACTGTGTTTGCTTCTGACAGTAGTTTCCGAAAAAATGATTTTCCTTATGTCATATCAGAAGATTACATCAAGAAAGTTGCGGGTAGGTCAATTTACCAAGCCTAAGTTTTATACCAATTCACAAAAGTGTGATCACACTTTTGTGAATTAAAAAACAAACCCAGTAAGGATTTTAAAAACACAAAATGGCTAAGCCATTTTGTGTTTTGGTATTATTTGACCTTGTGGAGCTATGTGTGGCAAAAAAGTTTAAGTTTTGTAAATCAATACGTAAGTTCTTTGCTTGAGCCAGATAGGTAAGTAAATAGTTGGATTTTTGCTGCATAGATCGGCGATCGCTAGAGCTATGTGAGACTAAACAACTATTTTTATCTTTTACCAAGGTGAATTAATGACAAATCTAAATAAAATGTGCATGATGAGTCTGTAGATGTTTTGATGGAGCGATCGCCATTATGGGGAAGCTAGTAACCCTAAAATTTAGTGATGGTAATTTCGAGCAGGGATTTGTCGTCACTATTCAAATTGGCGAAGAAGGAGCGCTTCCTTCCTCAGAGATTACGGCAAATTTGCCTCCATCAACAGAGTTGCCTCAGCTTTATGATGTGTGGCAGTCCTTGTACTTAAAGATAGGTTCCACAACTCGGCTCTCAGCCGATGCGAATGTTGTTACCAATGTCTCCTTTCTCGAAGATTGTTATGAGGCAGCCGAAAAGCTCTCAGAACATCTCAATCAATGGTTGCGATCGCAGTCTTTTCTCCCTGCTAGGGAGTTAGTCTCCGACAACATCTACAGAACCGATGAAGTGCGTGTACTGCTGCAATCGGGAAATCCTTATTTACAGAAAATGCCTTGGCATTTGTGGGATTTATTCGATCGCCGCTTTACCAAGGCAGAAATTGCGATCGCAGCTCCTAGCTACTCCAGTATCGAGCCTTCACAAAAACACTCTGACAAGATTCGCATTCTCGTAATTCTCGGCAATAGTGAAGGTATTGATATCGAGGCAGATCGCACCATGCTAGAGCAATTGCCAAATGCAGAGGTGACTCTGTTAGTAGAACCGAGGCGGCAGCAACTGAACGATCAGTTATGGCAGCAGCAATGGGATATTCTCTTTTTTGCGGGGCATAGCTCCACTCAAGAGGACATCGGTCGGATCTACATCAACGAGACGGAAAGTCTGCGGATGGAACAGTTGCGTTATGCGCTGAGGACGGCTGTTAGTAACGGCTTGCGATTAGCGATTTTTAACTCTTGCGATGGTTTGGGCTTAGCGCGATCGCTATTCGACTTGCATATTCCTCAAGTGATCGTGATGCGCGAACCAATCCCCGATGAAGTAGCACAGAAATTTCTTCGTTACTTTCTCGAAGATTTCTCAAGCGGAACCTCTTGCTATTTGTCAGTACGAAGAGCGAGAGAACGGTTGCAAGGTATCGAAGACCGATTCCCCTGTGCAACTTGGCTGCCTATCATTTGCCAAAACCCCGCCGAAACCCCTTTAACATGGTTGTGCCCCAAGCAGGAAATGACTATGCCAGTAATAACAAAGCCTCCAACGCCAGTAGTAACGCCAATGATAGACATATCATCGCCAAAGCCACCTAATCGCAGTAATAAAAGAACAAAGTTATTCCAATTGCCACAAACTTACATGCTTTTGGCAGGAACGGCTCTGGGTTTTGCTTGTTTTGTGGCGGTGCTGCGCCCGCGTCCGATTGTGATTGCGAGTGGTGGTGCGATCGCGGCAATCATTTTTGGTGCGTGGTCGTGGCAAATCAAGAAAGAATTCGCTTGGTTGAATGAGAATAATTTGCTCGATCGCTATGTATTTGCGTCAAAACTCGATGCATTGGAACGCAAATCTCTATCTACTGGAATGCAGTGGCGGAGAGCAAAGGCATGGGCTAGGGAGATTCATGCTTATGCCGAAAAAATAGTTGAGAAGGAGCCAGACCTGACGGTAGATATTTTAGAAACTTTGATCACTGTTTTGGATTTGGCTGGTCAAGTTGCGGATGCGATCGCTACTATCGGTCAGGTGAAGTCTGAGAATTATCGTGTGGTGGCGCAGCGACGGCTACAAGCGAGTTACGATCGCCTCCAAGCTACTCATGAACTTTTACAAAATTTACAAGATCAAGTTCTGTTGCTTTCGCTAGATCGAAATAGTTCCAATCTCAAAATGGAGCTTCCTGCTCAGTTGAGATTAGCGATCGACACAAACAAAATCACTTTGCAAGCAAACGAAAACTAGTCAAGGAAAAGGGAAAAAGGAAAAGGGAAAAATTATGTCTATGAAAACGCTTGATAAAAGAGTAGGTAAAATTGGCGATCGCCTATTCAAAAAGCTCCAAGCTATGAGATCGCTTTGGTTTGCGATCGGGCTTAGCCTGACATTTCTTGTAGCTTGTGGAACGATTAAAATCGACTCTTTCGAGACGGCTAGCAAAGCTATTCAAAATGATTTTCTACCTAAAATTAGAATCGAGCAAGCGCTAGTTGCCGATGCATCGGCGGCGAGATATTCCACTGATAGCATTAAAGAACCTCTGCCAAAGATTGAAGATTTTCCACTTTATGGCGCTCAGCCGACCAACGATCCAAAACACGTTTATGTCGAGATTTTTAGCTCGGCAGAAAAAGCTAATGCTCAGAAACAAGATGAGCGCTGGCTCGTTGATGTTGCCGAAGCCTTTAATGCTAAAAACGTTACGGCAAAATCGGGACAGGTAATCCGAGTTGGCATAAGAAATATTGCCTCTGGCTTGGGCGAAAGGATAATTGCTTCTAAAACGATTAAGCCTGCTGCATATACGCCATCCAGCGATCTGTGGATTGAAATTCTCAAAAGCGATGGAATTACACCAAACACGATCGCAGCAGTATTACAGCCCAATGGAACAGGCTTTGCCGTAAGAAATGATGCCTATCAAGAACTTGCTAAAGGCGGAGAAGTAACATTCGAGAGATTGCTAGATGCGATTACCACAGGCAAAATATCGATTGGCTACCCCAATCCTTATTCCAGTTCGACCGCTTTAAATTTGCTTTATACAATTCTCTGGCGAGCAGCAGGACACGATCGCGATAAACTACCGCTAACAGTTCAAGACTTAAAGGTTCCCCAAGTTAGTTCTGTCTTTGACGCTTTCCAGAAGCAAGTGATCGTGACATCAGTTACAACTCTAGAGCTAAAAGATATCTTCATTCGCGATCAACAAAAAATGCAAGCCTTTCCACTCGATGGAGTTGCCTTTAGCTCCCTCAAGAAATTGCCAGGTTTTGAGCAAGTTACCTATGTCCCCTTTGGCTTGCCTCACAATTCACCCTTGGTCGGATTCGATTGGAATACGCCCGAACAACAGGAAGCATTACAAAAGTTTGCTGAATTTGCAACATCTGAACCAATGCAAAAGCTAGCTTTAACAACTCCTGAAATTTTGGAACATCTTAAACGAAAGGATCTACCCATTAATACTTCTGGAGAAGTCCTCAAAACTGCCCTTACCTTCTGGAAGCAGCGTAAAGATGGTGGGCGAACTGTCTATATGATGCTGGTGATTGATACCAGTGGTTCCATGACTGGAGCAAGAATGCAAGCTGTTAAGGAAGGGCTCCGCATTGCGACTAAAGAAATCAATGCTGGCAATCAGGTTGGTTTGATCACTTTTAGCGATCGCGTCAAGAATGTAGTCAACTTATCGGCTTTCGATGCCCTGCAACATAAGCGCTTGCTAGCAGCGATCGATGCACTCGAAGCTGATGGTAGTACTGCCCTCTATGATGGCGCGATCGCAGGTTTAGCTCCTCTCATGGAACGCCGCAAAGCCGATCCTACGGGTGTATTTCGCTTGCTGTTACTCACTGATGGCGAAGTGACCACAGGATTGAAATTTGAAGAGGTCAAGGATCTAATGAAGTTTAGCGATGTGCGAATTTATCCGATCGCCTATGGCGAAGTCAATCAGAAAGAGCTTTCAGCGATCGCGGCTTTACGCGAGTCTACAGTCCAAGTCGGCACACCCCAAAATGTCCAAAACCTGCTTAAGGAAATCTTTCAAACTAATTTGTAAACCTAATGATAGGCGGCGCGAAGCGCTGTCTATCTCTGCCATATCAAAAATCTATGCATAAACTTAATCGTAAACTTGTAACTACTCTTGGTTTGGGATGGCTAGGATTTTGCCTTATAGGTGGTGCGATCGCCTTTGCTTTGCCACCTACCCAAATTACCATTCTCATCGATCGCAGTTTTTGTCCTCAAGATAAATGGCAAGCGATTGCCTCTGCTTACAACGATCTATA
Source organism: Pseudanabaena sp. (assembly GCA_044354985.1). Lineage (GTDB taxonomy): Bacteria > Cyanobacteriota > Cyanobacteriia > Pseudanabaenales > Pseudanabaenaceae > Pseudanabaena. Next base: position 5,243 of record JBIKYZ010000250.1, read on the forward strand.
TCAGCAACATCAAAACCGCGATGTGCAAATTAATGAGGTAGTTGTTTTTGGCGATCTTGGACAAGAGATACTGTCGGGATTGCCTTCACCTGATACAGTGCGATCGCTCAATACCTATGGGCGCTCTAATCAGGAACGACAAAAGCAATTACAAGCTAGTTATCCCCAAGCCAAGCTACTCTCTTGCCAATCTCAATAGCTCTTCTAAATATTGCATAGGTACATGATCCCTAGAGATACAAGAATTCAGTCAGTTGGGAAAGTCTGTGCTAACTTGTTGCATAGAGCAACACAAGATAAGTTATGGAGAATTTTTATGTCTTGGTTGAAAAAGATATTTGGTCGCTCTCACAAGAAAAGTATAGGAGCGAAAAAATCTGAGCAGATTAACCTGAGACAATCTCAGGAGAAGAAAGTCCTGCCACAAAAAAGTACTGAACCATCATCTATATGTTTGGAAGTTATAGCAGATAAACTCCAAGTTTGGGTTTATCAGCACCAAATGGATTTATCTACTGGCTCAATCCCTTGTTTGTCATATGTTACTAACGGACTCTGGGCGCATGGAAACAAGGAATTAATTCTGACAATACGTCATAACGAATCAGAAAATCTATTGCCCGTGAATCCTTTTGTTCATTCACCTATTATTGATCTTTTTAAAGGGATATACCAATTTGTTGAGAGTGGACAAATTAATGAAGGTGAGTGTTCTTCGTTCAGCACTGATTTTTGGGATAATTGGAAAGCATTAGCTTACGTCAGTCCACAACCATTACAACTTCAAAACATCCAATTGGAGACACAAGCTCCGCTTATGGCAGGAATCTTTCTTACTGCTGAAGAATTTGAAGTTTATCGAGACTTTGGTTTAACACGAATCTTGTCTATGCTTGGAAAGACTTATGCTTATTATCCTTACCCAATTTGGTTTGAGCGCTCTCGTTCCAGTGTGCTTTCAGTAAGTATGATGCAAGATAGTATTTTAACAAAAGCACCCAAAATAGCCTTAGTTGGAGCAAGAGTCTGTAGAGAAGCACTTCCATCCTCTGTAACTTATCATCCGAATCCACAGCCATATTTGCACCAGTTCGCAATTTCTTGGGATGAAGCAGGAACTCAGATTAAGCTAAAACTATTATCTAGCTCCATCAATATTTTGCGTGATCGTCTCTCTGAATTACCTCCTGATAATGTATTAACACTATTAACTGATTTCGATCCTAAAGCAAACGGATGTTTAGTCTGGAATTTAGAAAAGAGGCGAGGTTCTGCGATAGTTCCCGATGAGAGTAATGGTTCGCAAATGGGAGGATGTTTTATTAGTTTTGTGCCAAATCAATCAGAAGATAAAGGTTTAGTTGTTGAAGATGGTTTTGCCATGCTACTAACTGATGCTTCATGGTTAGCCATTCGTAAAGCAATTGAAATTGGTAGTTCAGTTTTTATACCAGCTACAAATGGAGGATCGAGTTTCTCCTTGGAATGGCTTCCCCAAGTTTACATCAATCCAGTAGATGGAAAACACCATATTACTGATGGATCGTGGCATACGTATTTGCCTTCCTCCCCCCTAGAGAAAATTGATGATGAAGCAATTAAGATTAAGGAAGTTATTTTGCTTAGGAATGAGAATTAAATAACTTGTGCAAATGAGGATAGAATAAATAAGAAAAGAAGGCTTAATTATGTACTATTGCGAAGAGATTGAATCAGAGATGGTGAAGTTTTATATTTCGCTAAGC